>JBFIHN010000068.1:0-11802 GCA_041601775.1 Acidimicrobiales bacterium | reverse complement strand
GGGCGCAGGCCGGCATCGACGACCGTCGTCACCGTCCGCTCGAACTCCCGGTACTCGGGCGAGCTCTCGTGCGAGGCCACCACCTCGTGGCCGAGCGACCGGAGATGCTCGGCCACGGCCACCTCGTGGCGCTGCTCGATGTCGGCATGGAGGAGACACACGGCGACGACGTCGCCGTCGGGGAGGTCGTCGAGGGACGACAGGTCGAGGGGTTGCACTTCGGTGCCGTCCGCAGCGAGACGACCGACCACGCCGACCCGACGCTCCCGGGGGACGAGCGGGACGGGTCGATCGGCCCACTGGTCGTAGAGGCTGGGGCGGTCCTGACGACCGATCTCGATCACGTCGACCAGACCGTCGGTGCAGACCAGGACCACCCTGGCCAGTGCGCCCTCGAGCACGGCGTTGGTCGCGACGGTCGTGCCGTGCGCCAACAGCGAGGGGCGAGGTCCGCCGTCCACCAGTTGCTCGACGCCGGCACGCACCGCGGCATCGGGCGCCGACGGGGTGGAGAGCACCTTGAGGATCTGCCCGTCGTCGGTGACCAGATCGGAGAACGTCCCGCCGGTGTCGGCTCCGATCTGCATGCCGAGAACGTACCCGTCACCGAACCGCGTATCGCTCGTACGTCACACTGTCACCATGGCAATCCGGAAGGGGAGGGATCGCAGGCGTCGCGGACGACGCCCCGTCGAGCCGACCGAGACCGAGCCGGACCAGCACGACGACGCCACCGCAGCGGACCACGACGAACTGGGGTCTCGGCTCGACGAGGTCACCTCGAACTTCGCCCATCCACCGACACCCGAGGAGCTCCGGGCCGCGTTCGGCCGCAAGCCCGTGGGCGAAGCGCCTGCTCCCCGTCGGGACGACTTCGTCTCGTCGTACCCCGCCGAGTCGCTCTTCGCACCCACCCTCGACGACCCCATCGACCTGTCGAGCGCGATCGACGACCGCAGCCAGACCCGGGGCGACTACTACTACGACCCCGACGACGCGTGGGCCGTGCTCGGCGTGCGTCCCGGCGCCACCTGGCCAGAGATCACCGCTGCACACCGGCGACTGGCGAAGATCCACCACCCCGACCGACTCCTGAACGCGTCGGCGCAGGAACGGGACCGGTCCGAGGACACCATGCGCGACGTCAACGTCGCGTACTCGGTGCTGCGGCGTCTGACCGGAAACTGAACGCTCCGGGTCACGCGGGGACGATCAGCTCTTCCCACACGTCGTCGCCGAGTTGGGCACGCAGTGTCTCGACGAGACGACCCGTGAAGGGGTCCTTGCCGTCCCAGACCACGATGGCCTCGTCGAGGTTCCTCGCCATCCAGGCGTCGCGCCGGCGCAGCGAGCCACCCACCTTCGCCTTGGTGTCGGGCGCCTTGCGCTCCAGCGTGATGACCACCTCGGCGTGCTCGCAGAGCTGCCGGAACCGGCGGCGAGACGACTCCGGCCACGGCGAGTCGGGGTCGGGGAACGGGAGTACGGCGACCAGGGGGATGCCTTCGGCCATGGCGGCTTCGGCCCCCAACTGCTCCGCGCCGAGGCGCAGACCGGACACCACGAACAGGTCCTCGTCCATCAACTGCTTGGCGGCGATGATCTGTTGGAGTCGCCGACCGACCGCATCGGCCACCGGGTTGGCGTCGTAGCCACCGAGCTCCGTGGGCCGGACACCGAAGATGCCGACCAGCCGTCCCGCGGGGAGGCGACGGTCGCGGTCTCGTCCCGCCGATGGCGCGGCGCCGACGGCGGACGACGGCGACGGACGGCCGACCTCGTCGGCATCGCCGAGGTCGTCGGGGACCTCGTCGCCGCAGCTCTCCGACTGCGAATGCGACGCGGCCACGGCGAGGCGATCGGCGATGTCGTTCATCTCGTCGCCGGAGTGACCCTTGACCCAGACGAAGTCGACGTCGTCGCGGCTCGTGACCAACTCGATGAAGGGCTCCCACAGCTCGCGGTTGGCCACCGGCTTCTTCTGACTGTTCTTCCAGTCGCGGGCGAGCCAGCCCTTCCACCAGCCGTCGCGGAAGCAGTTCACGACATAGGTCGAGTCGGAGACCACGGTGATCGGGCCGTCGTGCGCCTGGACCGCCCGATGCGCGGCGACGATCTCCATGCGCTGATTGGTGCTCTCGGCCTCGGCCCCACTCGCCCATCGGCCGTCCTCGGCCACCCACGCCCATCCGCCCGGACCGGGGTTTCCCCGGCACGCTCCATCGGTCCACACGCGAGTCATCGATACGACCCTATGAACTACCGGTGGGTAACGGAGCAATCCGTGCGCGATGGTGCTTGGCTGGAAGCCATGAGTATCGATGGCCACGTCAACCAGCTCCCGGACATCGATCCCGGGGAGACCGGCGAATGGCTCGACAGCCTCGAGGCACTCGTCGACACCCACGGCAAGACCCGGGCCCGCTACATCATCGCCAAGCTGCTCGCCCGTGCCGACGAGCTCCAGGTCGGCGCCGCGCCGGCCGTGTCGACGCCCTACGTCAACACCATCCCGCCCGAACGCGAGCCGTGGTTCCCCGGCGACGAACACGTCGAACGACGCATCCGCGCCTACATCCGCTGGAACGCCGCCGTGATGGTGATCAAGGCCAACAAGAAGGCCGACGGCATCGGCGGCCATCTCGCCACCTTCGCCTCCTCGGCGTCGCTGTACGAGGTCGGGTTCAACCACTTCTTCCGGGGCAAGTCCAACGGCACCCCGGGCGACCACGTCTACTTCCAGGGGCACGCCGCTCCGGGCATCTACGCCCGCGCCTTCCTCGAGGGACGGCTCACCCAACAACAGCTCGACCACTTCCGTATGGAGGCGGGCGACGGGGGGATCTCGTCGTACCCCCATCCACGCCTGATGCCCGACTTCTGGGAGTACCCGACCGTCTCCATGGGTCTCGGTCCCCTGAACTCGATCTACCAGGCGCGATTCCTGAAGTACCTCCACAACCGGCGGGTCGACGACACCAGCGCGAGCCGGGTCTGGTGCTTCATCGGCGACGGCGAGACCGACGAACCCGAGACGCTCGGTTCCATCTCCCTCGCCGCCCGCGAAGGACTCGACAACCTCACCTGGGTCGTCAACTGCAACCTCCAACGCCTCGACGGGCCCGTCCGCGGCAACGGGAAGATCATCCAGGAACTCGAGCAGGTGTTCCGGGGCGCGGGCTGGAACGTGATCAAGGTCGTCTGGGGCAGCAAGTGGGACGAACTGCTCCAGCGCGACGTCGACGGCGTGCTCCTCAACAAGATGAACACCACGGTCGACGGACAGTTCCAGCGCTACGCCGTCGAGGACGGTGGCTACGCCCGCGACGACTTCTTCGGTCCTGACCCACGGCTGCGAAAGCTCGTGGAGCACCTGACCGACGACGACATCCGGAACCTCCCGCGTGGCGGACACGACTACAAGAAGCTCTACGCCGCCTACAAGGCCGCGACCGAGACCACGGGCAAGCCGACCGTGATCCTCGCCAAGACCGTCAAGGGCTGGACCCTGGGCGAGGGGGTCGAGAGCCGCAACGCCACCCACCAGATCAAGAAGATGACCATCGCGCAGCTCCGCACGCTGCGCGACCGGCTCTACCTCCAGGACGAGGTGCCGGAGGAGTCACTCACCGACGACGCCGAGCCGCCCTACATCACCCTGCGGGAGGGCACGCCGGAGCACGAGTACTTCCATGCACGGATCAAGGCCCTCGACGGCTCGTTGCCCTCCCGGCCGCGCCTCGACCGGCGGCCGATCTCGCTCCCCGACCCGAAGGCGTACGACGAGCTCCTCGCCGGCTCCGGCAGCCAGGAGGTCGCGACCACGATGAGCTTCACCCGGCTGTTGCGCAACCTCACCCGAGACGACGAGTTCGGCCAGCGGGTCGTACCCATCGTCCCCGACGAGGCCCGCACCTTCGGCATGGACTCGCTGTTCCGCGAGATCAAGATCTATGCCTCGAAGGGCCAGCTCTACGAGCCCGTCGACCACGACCTCCTCCTCTCCTACAGCGAGGGCCAGGACGGTCAGATCCTCGAGGAGGGGATCACCGAGGCCGGGTCGATGGCCAGCTTCATCGCCGCCGGTACCGCGCACGCCAACCGCGGTGTCCCGATGGTGCCGTTCTTCATCTTCTATTCGATGTTCGGCTTCCAGCGTGTGGGCGATCTCATCTGGGCCGCGGCCGACGCCCGCGCACGCGGGTTCCTCCTCGGCGCCACCGCGGGCCGGACCACGCTCACCGGCGAGGGCCTCCAGCACCAGGACGGGCATTCGCTCGTCCTCGCCTCGACGGTCCCGACGGTCGAGGCCTACGACCCCGCGTTCGCGTTCGAGGTGGGCCTGATCGTCAAGGCCGGGATCGAGCGCATGTACGGCCCGGATTCTCCCGACGACCAGCGCGACGTCATCTACTACCTCACCCTGTACAACGAGACGTATCCGATGCCGGCGATGCCCGAGCGCGACGGCGTCGCCGAGGGAGTCGTCGAGGGCATGTACCGCTGGGACGATGCGCCGGAGGGCCCGTCGAAGCGGGCCACCATCTTGTTCTCGGGGAGCGCCTACGGCGCGGCCGCAGCTGCTCGCGACGAGCTGGCCGAGCGATGGGACGTGGCCTGTGACCTCTGGTCGGTGACCTCGTACAAGCGGCTCCGCGAGGACGCCCTCGCCGTCGAACGCGCCCACCGTCTCCGTCCCGGCACCGACGCCGGCACGCCCATCGTCACCGACCGGCTCTCCGGATCCGACGCACCCGTCGTCGCCGTGACCGACTACATGTGCGCCGTGCCCGACCAGGTCTCGCGGTGGGTCGGCCGGCCCTACGCCTCGCTCGGCACCGACGGCTTCGGCCGGTCCGACACCCGAGAGGCCCTTCGCCGGTTCTTCGAGGTCGACACCGGCCACATCGTGGTGGCCGTGCTCCACGAGCTCGCGCAGGCCGGCGAGATCGCCCCGGACGTCGTGGCCAAGGCCATCGCCGCCCACGACCTCGACACCGACGTCACCCCACCCTGGACCCGCTGACCGGGCCACGACCGGGCCACGACCGGGCCACGACCGGGATATTTCGTCGGTTGACGTGAACGGTTGCGTGAACGGACGACAGATCCGGGTGGGTCTCTAGGATCGAGCGTCATGGCCAAGCCCGTCCTCCCCGTCACCGGCGACCCCGACGCCGACCGCCTCCTCGTCGAGGATCCGCTCGCACTGCTCCTCGGGATGCTGCTCGACCAGCAGGTGCCGATGGAGTGGGCGTTCATGGGCCCCAACACCTTGAAGAACCGGCTCGGCCGCCTCGACGCCGAGACGATCGCGGCGATGGACCGCGACGAGTTCGTGGCGATCTGTCGCACCAAGCCCGCCATCCACCGTTTCCCCAAGTCGATGGGCGAACGGGTCCACGCGGTCTGCCAACACGTGGTCGAGCACTACGACGGGCAGGCCGACAAGATCTGGAAGGGCGTGCGCGATGCCCAGGTCGTCCACGACCGACTCCGCGCCATCCCCGGCTACGGCGAGGAGAAGACCAAGATCTTCATGGCCATCCTCGCCAAACGCTTCGACAAGAAGCCCACGGGCTGGGAGACGGTCGCCGCTCCGTTCTCCGACGACGTGAAGCGTTCGGTCGCCGACATCTCCTCCGAGGAGGCGCTCCACGAGGTCCGCAAGTGGAAGAAGGCCCAGAAGGCCAAGGGCAAGTCGAAACAGGAGTGACCTAGGCGGTCCGGGGAACGGCCGCCGTGCGCTGGCGGTCGAGCCAGCCGAGCGTGATCGCCATGGCACGCGGGTCGTGACGCAGCCGGTGACCGGCACCCTCGAGGAGATGGAGTTCGGCCTCGGTGTGGGCATCGGCGATGACCCGGGCGTCGAAGCTGGGCACGACGTCGTCGTCGGATCCGTGGATCACCAGCAACGACCGCGGCGCCAAACGCTGCGCACCGTCGACGGCACGCAGGGCACGCAGCTCACGTGTCCACCCTTCGATCGCCGACGGGCGGGCGGGAGCCGAGGTGATGCCGAGCTCCCGTGCGTGCTCGAACAACTGCCGTGGGTTCGACGCCCAGTCGTCGAAGTCCGCCGGTGCGGCGAGCGCGGCCACGCCGCCGATCGCGGGATCGTCGGCACCGGCGCAGATCGCCAGCGCCCCGCCGGTGCCGAACCCGACCAGCCACACGCTCGTGGCATTGGTCGTGGCCCGCACGTGGGCGACCGCGGCGTGGACGTCGTCGGCCCACCCGCGGATCGAGAAGTCGCCCTCGCTGCCCGACATCCCGCGCAGGCAGGGCGAGAACGCGATGATCGCCATGTTGTCGGCGATGCGATCGGCGAGTTCGGGCATCGCCGACACCGCTCCCGCGGTTCCGGACGGGCCGGATGGGTAGCCGTGGACGAGCACCACCGCGGCCCGTCGTGGTCCGCGGGGCATCCCCTCGGCCGGGACGCCGGCGAGATGGCCGACGAGCGTGAGCGACCCCGACGTGAAGCGTTCGTTCACCGGGGGCGGCTTCCTACGACGATGCGTTGGCCGCGCAGGCCTTGCAGACCCTGTAGCCCCGGTTGCGGGCCTCGACACTGGTGTCGGGACCGAAGGTCGCCCACGACTCCGCCTTGGCGATGTCGTCGAGGACCGCCGGGTCGCACACGTGGTCCTGGTCATGGACCACGAACGTGCGCTTGTCGCCGAGCCACTGGTGCTCTTCGATGCGGACGAGGCGATTGGACATGTCACGCACGATACGCGTGTCGGGGAGGCCACCGACAAGCGGGACCTCCCCGAGACGTTCACTGCTTGCGTTGGACTGTGGGCGCGTTCGACACCGGATGGGACCAACCCCCGGCCGCTGCCCCACAGCGGTGGCCTGGTGGTATTCCACCAGGTCGGTCCATGACGTGAACCTCAGGGACTGACCGAGCGGCCAGCCACCTCCAGGGTCCCTGTACAACTGTCTTCCATGGTGTTGGACCACCTCCTCTCTCTGGTGCCGCTCATTCCAGCACATCGGCCGAACGCGGTGCAGGCACATTTCTCGGCCCCGACCGCACGATTCGACTGGTTCGCCCGTTTTGGTAACCATGGTTGCCATGCTCGGATCCTCCCGCCGTCGTCTGCTCGCCATCGTCGTCGTCCTCGCGACCGTGGCCGCACCGGCCACGGCGTCGGCGTCGAACGCCCGACCGGATGCCCCGACCGACGCCCCGGGTGCCGGCCAGGGCATCGCCGAACTCGTGCAGATCGACCCTGCGATCGCGAACCTGGCGCTGACGATGCGGATCGGCACCTCGCTCGCCGGCCACCAGAACCTGGGCGCCACCAGCGAGGCGCGGACGCTCGACCTCGGCTTCATCGGCTCGATCCTCACCGGCGAGGGCTGCGACGGCGGTGATCCGACGATCCCGCCGAGTGCCATCCCCGAGATCATCACGGCGAGCAGCGCCAACCCCGAGGACGCAGACGGCTCGACCAGCGACTTCGCCGGCCTCATCACCGCCTTCGTCCAGGCCGACACGGTGCCGTCGTCGAGAGCCACGTCCACGCTCGAACCGCTCGGCCTCCCCGGACTCGTCGACGTGATCGGCGGACGGACCGAGGTGACCTCCACCGCCGACGGGCATCGCACGGTCGCAGTGTCCGAGGTCGCACGCCTCGACATCGCGGGCGGCGCGATCTCGATCCACGGGATGCGCTGGGAAGCGACCCGACAGCTCGATCCCCCCGTGAGCACCACCCAGTTCGACGCCGGGAAGCTCGTCGTGGCCGGCGTCGAGGTACCCCTCCCTGCCGGCGACGTGCTCCCCGCCATCGAGAACGCGCTCCGCCCGGTCCTCGGTCCGCTCGGTGTCGAGCTCACGTTCCCCCAGCAGGTCGAGATCCCCGACGGCATCGCGCTGACGCCCCTGAGCGTGGGCGTCGTCCCGGGCGAGCTCCGTGACGGTGTGCTCGGCCCGATCTTCGAGGCGCTGCAGCCTGCTCGGTCGACGCTGGCCGACTTCCTGCTCGACCTCGACTGCGGCAACAGCACCTACGTCACGGTCCTCGACGTGATCCTGGGTGCGGTGAGCGGCGCAGGGTTCGCTGCCGTCCGGGTCGGCGGCGTCCAGGCCGACGCGCGCACGTTCGAGCCGACCTCGTTCCTCGGCGGGACCTCGACGCCGGCACAGCCGTCGCTGACGGATCCCTCGATCGGTGTCCCGACCTCGGCCGGGCCGGCCACCACCCCACAGAGCTCGCTCCCGACACCGACGAGCACGAGCCCGTCGACCACGATCGCCCCGCTCGAACCCACGGGCAACGAGCGAGCGCTCGGGCCGATCACGATCCCGGGAACGCGCGGCGGACCGCTCGTGCTCATCGGGCTCCTCGGATTCACGCTCGCGGCCCTCGCCGCCGCCCGCGACCGCTACCTCATGCGCAAGGCCCAGCGAGGCATGCCGATCGACTTCAGCTGAGGTCGTCGCGGGGCGCTTCGACCATCGGACCGACGGCGCCGATCTCGACGAGGTGCCCCAGCAGGAGGTCGAGGACCTCGAGCACCGCGACGTCGGTCACGGCCATGTCGTTGTCGTCGGCGCGGCCGAGGACGACGGCGACGGCGTCGTCGTCGGCGACCACCACCGGCGGTCCGACCGTCTCCAGCCCGATCTCCTCACCCGGCATGGCCGTGATCCCCTTCGAGCGGAAGTGCTCGAGCGAGAAGGTGATGAGGGCACGGACCTCGTCGTAGGTCAGCCCCACGGCGGTCTCGTCGCGGAGGCCGTCACCGACGAACTGGACGGCCTCGTCGAGGTCGAACACCGTCGTGGTCGGTGTGTGCCCGAGCCGGAACGCCTCGGTGCCGACGAAGGCCGCGGCGATGGCGAAGACGATCAGCGCACCGACGATGACGAAGACCAGTCCCACGCCAGCGACGCTACGCCATGACCCCGGACGCGACGAAGGGGCCCGCCGCTCGCTCCGCTCGCTACCGAGTTGTTCGGCAGGGCCTCACAGCTCGCGATGACCCCGAACGCGACGAAGGGGCCCCGTACGGGGCCCCTTCGATCACGAACGCTTCGCGCTAGATGCCGATGCGCTGGGCGAGCAGCTCGCGATGGTAGGTGGGGTCACCGAAGAGGAGCTCGGAGCTCTTGGCCCGCTTGAAGTACAGGTGGGCGGGGTGCTCCCAGGTGAAGCCGATGCCACCGTGGATCTGGATGTTCTCGGCCGAGGCGTGGAAGTACGCCTCGGAGCAGTAGGCCTTCGCCAGCGAGGCGACGGACGGCAGTTCGTCGTTCATCTCGGCGGCGCACCAGGCGGAGTAGTAGGCGGCCGACTTGGCCGACTCGACCTCGAGCAACATGTCGGCGCACTTGTGCTTGATGGCCTGGAACGAGCCGATCGGGCGACCGAACTGCACGCGGTCCTTGGCGTACTGGACGGCCATCTCGAGCACGTACTGGGCGCCACCGACCTGCTCGGCGGCGAGCGCCACCGCGGTGAGGTCGAGGACGGTGCTCAGGACATCCCAGCCGCCGCCGTCGGTGCCGATGAGCGTGGCCGGCGTGTCGGCGAAGGTGAGCTTGGCCTGCTTGCGGGTCTGGTCCATGGTCGACAGCGCCTCGCGGGTGAGACCGGCAGCGTCGCTGTCGAGGTGGAAGAGGCTGGTGCCGGCGTCGGTCTTGGCGGCGACGAGGATCAGGTCCGCGGTGTGGCCGTCGAGGACGAACATCTTCTCGCCGTTGATCTTCCAGGCGTCGCCGTCCTTCGTGGCGGTGGCCTCGATGCCGTCCTCGTCCCAGCGGCCGTTGGCCTCGGTCAGTGCGAGGGTCGCCTTGGTCTCACCGGAGGCGATGCCGGGCAGGAGGGCCTTCTTGGCCGCATCGTCGCCGGACTGCAGGATCGTGTTGGCGGCGAGGACCACGGTCGAGAAGTAGGGGGCGCACAACAGCGCACGGCCCATCTCCTCGAGCACGACGGTGAGCTCGACGTAGCTGTAGCCGGACCCGCCGTACTCCTCGGGGATGATGAGGCTCTGGAGGCCCATCTGCTCGGCCATCTGGGTCCAGACGGCGGGATCGAAACCGTCGTCGGTGTCCATCTGCTCGCGCACGGCGGACTCGGGCGACTTGTTCTCGAGGAAGGACCGGACGATGTTCCGGAGTTCTTCCTGCTCTTCGGAGAAGGCGAAGTTCACTGGGTGCTCCCTGTTCAGGTGACTCGTTCAGGTGACTTGACTGCCGGGTCAAGCTAGGCAGCCGACTCCCCTCCAGCAAGCCGAGATGTGTACACCGGTGCTACGGTCGGGGGATGGAATCCATCGGCGTGCGCGAGCTGCGCAACAACATCGCCGGCGTCCTCCGGCGAGCGGCCGCGGGTGAGCGGATCGCCATCACCGTCGACGGAAGACCGACGGCGCAGCTGAGCCCGCTCGAACCGGTCTCGACACCCACGCTCGAGGACCTGGTCGCCGCGGGACTCGTCGAACCGCCACGCCGGGACAGCGGGGGCACCGAGCCCGACCCGATCGACCCGCCCGTCGACATCCGTCTCGACGACGTCCTCGACGCGTTGCGGGGGTCGTGATGCTCGCGGTCGACACGTCAGCCCTGGTCAGACGGTATGTGCGGAGCAGCGGCCACGGCCTCGTCACCGAGGCCATGGACGATGACGACGTGTGGTGCGCCTCGGCCCTCGCCCGTGCCGAGACCCTCCAGGCCCTCCATCAGGTGGCGGTCAGCAAGCGACAACACGACGCCCTCTGGCACGCGTTGCGGTCGGACTGGGACGCGTTCCACGTCATCCCCGTCGACGATCGGTGCCTCGCCCATGCCGTCGAGATCGGCGCTGCGTTCCGGGTGCGCTCGGTCGATGCCATCCACCTCGCGGCCGCCGACCGCCTCCCGGCCCCCATCCGCTATCTGACCTTCGACCGCCGTCAGATCCCCGCCGCCGCGGCCTTGGGCTTCGAGGTGATCGCACCATACGAGGCCTGAATGCCTAGGTTCGACGCCATGGCCATCCGTCTCGTCGCCTCCGACCTCGACGGCACCCTCTTCGCCCCGGACCATCGCCTGAGCGCCCGGACCTGCGAGGCGATCGCTGCCGCCGCCGACCGCGGCATCCACTTCGTGGCGGCGACCGGCCGGAGCCATCGGACCGCCCTCCCCCGTCTCGCCGGGGCGCCGTCGATCCGGACGATCTGTGCGTCGAACGGATCGGCGACCTGGGACGTGGCCGCCGGCGCCTTCACCGTGACCCGCTGCATCGCCGACGAGACGCTCCCGGCCGTGGTCGAGATCCTGCGCTCCGCCTTTCCCACGATGGCCTTCGGCTGGGAGTCGGCCGAAGGCTTCGGCTGGGACCCACGGTGGACGGAGCGACGCGACTACAGCGCCGAGCTCGCTGCGCCGGACTGGGAGCCCGGACCGCTCGACCCGGAACGACACCGGCGTCTGTTCAAGGTGATGGCCTGGGACGGCGAGCTGCGACAGGAGGAGTTGGCTGCGGTCGTGGCTGCGCAGATGCCCTCCGACGTGGTGTGCACCACCTCGGGCGCCGACTTCGTGGAGATCACCGGCGACGGCGTCGACAAGGCATCGGCGGTCGCGGCGTGGTGCCAGGCCGAGGGCATCGATCGAAGCGAGGTCGTGGCCTTCGGCGACCAGCACAACGACATCACCTTGTTGGAGTGGGCGGGGCACGGTGTGGCCATGGGGAACGGGCATCCCGAGGTCCGGTCCCGGGCCGACGAGGTCATCGGCACCAACGCCGATGACGCCGTCGCCACGTTCCTCGACCAGATCTGCCCGAACTCGACGTCGGG
>JBFIHN010000067.1:0-11856 GCA_041601775.1 Acidimicrobiales bacterium | reverse complement strand
TTCATGGTCGAGCACACCGTCTCGATCGAGTACGTCGACCCGATCCGCGATCTCACGTCGACCGGATTCGTGCAACGCCACGTCCTGCGCATGACCTTCGCCGACGGGCGCGTCGCCGAGCTCCCGATCGCCATCTTCGCGTCCGTCACCGACGGTCAGATCACTCGGATCGACGAGTACGTCGACTCCGCGCAGGTGGCCGCAGCGTTCGCAGGCTGAGCCGGACATGCGCACCGACACCGACGAGAACCGACGGCAACCGAACGTCTTGGTGATCATCACCGACCAGCAGCGAGCCGACCACGTGGGGTTCGCCGGGAACACGGTGGTCCGCACACCGAACCTCGACCGGCTTGCCGACCGATCCCGGGTGTTCGACCGCGCCTACGTGGCCAACCCTGTGTGCAGCCCCAACCGGTCGACGCTGATCACCGGGCGCATGCCGAGCAGCCACGGCGTGATCTTCAACGACCGTGCGCTGGAGTGGGGGTCGAACACGTTCGTCCGATCGCTCCGCGATGCCGGCTACCGGACAGGATTGATCGGCAAGTCACACCTGCAACTGTCGATGGATCGTCAGGTGGTCCCCGACCTCGGTTCCGACGCCCGTGCCGATGGCTACCCGGACGAGATGTACTCGTGGGAGTTCACCGAGCGCTACGACGGCGACGACGACCCCGGGTCACCCGATGACTACTACGGCTTCGATCACGTCGAGTTCTCGACCGACCACGGCGCTCGCATGGCCGGCCACCACCTCCGGTGGGCGCTGGCGAAGGGAGCGAAGCGGGAGGACGTGTGCCCGCCGATGAGTGCGGATGCGCCCGGTGACCGCCGATCCGAGCACTGGTGGCAGATCTATCGGCCGCCGTATGCCCCAGAGCTGCACTCGACCGCGTTCGTCGGCGAGCGCACCGTCGCCTTCATCGACGACGCCCACTCCCAGGCGAAACCCTGGATGGCGTGGATGGCCTTCCCCGATCCTCACCACCCCCTCACCCCTCCCGGCGAGTGGTTCGACCGTCATGACCCGGCCGACATGGAGGTCCCGCCGACGTTCGGCGATCCGCTCCTCGACGCACCCCCGTACCTGCGGGCGATTCGGGATCGACGGGAGGCCCTGTACTGGCCGATGCCCTTCGGGACCGAGGAGCCGCGCCTCGTCCAGGAGGCGATCGCCGCCACCTACGGGATGATCGAGTTCATCGACCACGAGGTCGGTCGCGTCCTCGCTCACCTCGAGGCGATCGGCGTCGCCGACGACACCATCGTCGTCTTCACCTCGGACCACGGCGACATCATGGGCGACCACTCGCTGATGGTGAAGGGCAACATCCACTACCAGGGCATCGTTCGCGTCCCGCTGACCGTCGCCGGGCCGGGGGTGGTGCCCGGACGGTCGAATGCGCTTGCCTCCAGCATCGACCTCGCTCCGACGATCCTCGATCGTTGCGGGCTCGACGGCTACCGAGGGATCCAGGGCATGTCCCTCACGCCACTCATCGACGAGACCTCGACCTCGATCCGAGATCACCCCCTGATCGAGGACGACCTCGACCCGGCGATCGCCGATCTGGTCGGCAACCCGACCCAGATGCGAACCCTCATCACCGACGACGTCCGATACACCCGGGACAGTCTGGGTTTCGAACAGCTCTTCGATCTCGACGCCGATCCGCACGAGACCGAGGACCGTTCGACCACGGACCCCCGACGAAGTGACCTCGTCGGAGCGATGGTCGACGCCATGATGCACGTCGACGACAACGGCGGCGGCGTCGGTCGGCAGCGAACGGGCTGAAACAGACCGCTCCACGACACCGTGCTCCAATCTCGCCCGAACATGGGCGCTCCCGCTCGCTCTGCCTCCACGACGACACACTCCGCGCTGCCGACGGGGGTGAGTACGCTCGCCACCACTGATCGCGATCCGGGAGTGAGCACCATGGCCACCTACACCTGTCCTTCCTGCGGCATGGGCGTCAACATGACCTGTGCTTCGTGCGACGCCGCGCTGGTGAACGACACGATCACCAAGGACGACGGCTCCACGGTCGGCGTGTCGAGATGCCCCGAAGGTCACGGCAAGATCAAGTCGCCGATGTGCTGCGGCCAGGACATGACCTGCGCGGTCTGACCCGCCGCTCGCTCCGCGCCGGGCTACCGGTCGCGGAGTCCTCTGCCCGCGAGCACGCGGGGAACGATCTTGTCGACTCGGCCAGCGCGAGTCGTTGACTGTTTCGCTCCCGAGACGTACAGGTTGTACTCACGCTGACGGCCCGGCGTCAGTTCGTTGAACGCCTCGGCGAACGCGTCGTCCTCACCCAGACGTGCGTCGAGCTCGTCGGCCAACGACTCCTCGGGACGCGGCGGAAGCTCGGTTCCCGCTCGCTCGTGATCGATCGCCTCGTGGACGGAGGCAGCAATCGCCTCCGCCGCCGCCTCGACGTCGCCGACCGAGGTGAACTTCATCCGCCGAGCACCATGGGTGTTGGGGCCCTGATCGTGCAGGAGACCGGCGGTGTCCTCGAGCAGCACCCCCTTGAAGAACATGAGGGCGAGGTGGTCGGAGAACTCCTGGAGCAGCACCACGTTGCAGTCGTCGTCGATGCAGTAGCAGGGCTTGCCCCACTTGATCACCTCGTCGAGCCCGCACCGCAGCAGGATCGGCCGAATCGCCCGGACCACATCCGGCCACTGCTCGGACGCATCGAGGTAGGCGTCGACGTCAGCGAAGTGTTCCATCCTCACCCTCCAAAGAACTCGATTCTACGATCATCATGTGGCTCCCCGCCGATGGCCACGAACGCGCAGACGGGCGCGGGTGAGGCGTCAGCCCAGGCCGCCGGTTCCGGCGGGCGCCGCGCGCCGAACGCCCCTCGCTGACCGTCGCCGTCACCGCCGCTGCGCGGTGACCCAGCCGAGCTCGGAGGACACCCGCACCCCGTGGGCCGAGTCGTGCAGTGGCGTGATCACGTCGTGCAGTTCCGCGCAGAACGTCTCATAACCGACGGCTGCGATGGCGGGGACTGCGGGCCCGGCGGCCGCGAGGGCTCGCACGGCGGTCGCGACGTCCGGCCACTCGGCGACGACCTCGACCGTGCCGTGCGCCAGCACCTGGAACCGGGTCGACCCGAGCATGTCAGCGGCGACGGCCGCGGTGTCGCCGATGTCCATCGTCGCTGCCCGGTGGCTGGGCGGCGACAGCTCGATGATCTTGGCGAAGTACGGCAGCAGACCCATCCGCTCGGGCGCACCCCAGAACGTCATCCCGAGCCGTCCACCGTCGCACAGCACCCGATGGACCTCGTGCAGTGCCGGCTCGCACCCCTTCCAGATCCCGTTGAAGCTCGTCACGACGTCGAACGACCCGTCGTCGAACGGGAGGGCGGCCATGTCACCGACATGGAAGTCGCCGCCGGGCGTGCGGGACCGGGCGATGTCGATCAGCGCTGCCGAGGCATCCAACCCGGCAACCGACGCGCCCCGCCTGGCCGCGGCGCTCGCGGCCAGACCCGACCCGCACGCGACATCACAGAGGCGCACGCCACCGCCGACACCCAACTGCTCGAAGACCACGTCGCTGGCGGGCCGAGCGTACGGCTCGAACAGGTACGCCCACTCGACCGCCCGCGCGCCCCAGCCCCGTCCGGCCTCTCGCCACGGTTCCTCGGGTCCCGCCGCCGTGGTGTCGTCCGTGAGTGGGGCAGCCATGGCGTTCTCCGTTGGTCAGCACGATCGGTCGTTCTCCATCGGAACGTACGACCGATCGTGCTAACTTGTCAACCGATGTCCGAGACCGTCCCGCAACGCACCCGACGTACCCGCGCCGACGGCGAGCGGACCCGGCGCCGCATCCTCGACACCGCGGTCCGACTGTCGACGGTCGAGGGCCTCGACGGGCTGAGCATCGGCGCGCTGGCCGACGCCACCGGCGTCAGCAAGAGCGGGCTCTACGCACACTTCGGCTCGAAGGAAGAGCTGCAGTTGGCCACCGTGAGGTCGGCACGCCGACTGTTCATCGACGTGGTGGTCACACCGTCGCTGGCCGCCGAGGGCCTCGCCCGTCTCCGCGCGCTGTGCGAATCGTTCCTCTCCTACGTCGAGCAGCGCACCCTCCCCGGGGGCTGCTTCTTCGCCGCCGCCGCCGCCGAACTCGGCGCCCGGTCCGGACCCGTGCGGGCGCTCGTCGTCGACAACCAGACCGACTGGATGCGGCTGCTGACCGACGCGGCCGACGACGCCGTCGCACGCGGCGAGCTGCACCGCGACGTCGACGTCGCACTCCTCGTCTTCGAGCTCAACGCCCTGGTCATCGCCGCGAACTCCGCGTTCATCCTCCACGGCGACCCGACGGTCATCGACCGAGCCCGGACCGCGGTCGACCGCACGCTCGCCGCGGAGACACCCGGCTGACCCGCTGGCTGGCTGGTCGTCTGGGTTCGGTCGTCTGGATTCTCGGTCGTCTGGGCGTCGCTGGCGGGAACGAGACGACCGAGAAGGGTCGCCCGAGCGCACTCCGGGAGATCACGGGTCCGGGGTGGGTGCGAACCCAGGACCTTGGCCCCTAGCCCACCGGAGGACGGCGGCGGATGCTGGACCGATGAGCGATGGGCACGCCCAGGGCAGTGCGGAGACACCGACGATGGAGGTGCGCGTCTTCCGTGATGGCGAGCTCCTCACCCGCGAGCTGTGCGAGTCCGAGGAGGATGCTGCCGCGGTCGTCGAGAGCTGGGAAGAGACCGAGGGCGTCGAGTGTGTGGTCGAAGACCTGTCGGTGACGGCGCGCGACGAATCGACGCTCGAAGTGGAAGTCGATGCGGACGGTGACCGTCCCGCCGTGTTCGATCGCGGCGAGGACCACTGACCGGGGCGGCCAGCGCTCCTCGCTCGGTGATCACACCCGGTGCAGGCGCCATCCAGCGCCGTAGCCGGAGTCGGCCAGGATCCGGGCTTGGACTGCGTCGGCGACCCGGTTGAACACCGCGAAACGCTCGACCACTCGGGCGCGGGCGAGGAGTTCGCGCGCGGTGCCGCGGCTGCTGGCGATGCAGGTCTGTTCTGGTGACCGGTCCCAGCGGGCAGGGTCGAGTCCGTCGAGCGCGGCGCGTTCGACCAGGGTGCAGTTGTCGAGATCGATCACGACCGGCACGCCGGGCCATCGCTCGAGGACGGCGTCCAGTTCGTCGACGCTGTGCGCGTCGAAGACGCCGTGGGGGGCGATGATCAGCGCGGTGCGGGTGCGGGAGATCTCGATCCGCCCGTCGATGACGACCGGCGATGCGTCGGCGTCACCCGACGCGGACAGGTCGGCGTTCATGTCGGTTGGGTTGCGTCCGTTACGCCGTGGGGTGTGGGTGGTGGCCATGTCGGCTCCTCGATTTGCGCGGATGCATACGAGCGCACCGAGACGAGGGCCAGGCTGGTGCCGAGGTCGGCCGGGGTTCCGGGCCGAGGGGACACGATCTCGAAGACCGCTCTCCGGAGTGTAGGAACCAATCCGCCCCGCCGCCACGGCCGATACTCCCGAAACCGGTCGCTTCCCGACGGAACCGGCCCACCGGACAGCCCACCGGGCAGCCCGCCGGACGAGCATCGGCCGACCCATCCCCGATCGGGCTCGGACCGGTTGCCGAACGGGGGTGGGCATGTCACCATCGACATCGACCCGTCACCTCCGCCCGAACCCCGCGGACTCGCCATCGCCCCGGTCTTCGGCGATCTCGACCGATCGTGGAGATGCGGCGTGCCAATGCTCGAGTCCAGCCATCGCCAGACCCCGGAGCCGGCCGACGGGGCCCCCGACCCTCCGACGCTCGACCCCTCGACGCTCGACCCCTCGATGCTCGCACTCGTGGGTGCGCTCTACGAACTGTCCATGTCCTTCGCCGCGTGCGCCGCGCTCGCCGATCGCCGGGCCCACGACACCTACGCCGCGGCCGTCGCTCGCATCGACCACCTGATCCACGACATCCGCCGGGAGCTGGTCCGCACCGGCACCGGCACCGGATCGGCCGGACCGCCGCCTCGCATCACGCCGCTCGTCGATCGTGCAATGGCGACGCTCCGCCGCGTCGTCGACCGGGAGATGGACCGAACGACCGGTCCGGTCCGCGACCGCCTCACCCGCCTGCGCGACGACGTGGCGGCGCTGGTCCCGGTGGAACACGCGGAGGGTTCCGCAGGCAATCCGCACACGCCCGCACGGCCCGTCCCGACGACCACGTCGTACGCTTCACCTCGGTGAGCACCACGCCCCAGTCGCCGTACGCGGGGACGGCGCCGGTGGCGGCGTTCCGGTCGACCGAGGGCGTGGTGACGTTGGTCGAGGGCCAGTCGTTCTGCCTCTCGGGCCGCTCGGGGGACATGCTCCCGGGCTTCCCGCAGGGGCTGTTCGTGTACGACACGCGGGTGCTGTCGCGATGCGAGGTGCGGCTCAACGGACACCCGACCGAACCACTGGCCGTCGACGTGACGGCCCCGTTCGCGGCGACGTTCGTCGTTCGGGGCGCACCCGCCGAGGGTCATGCCGACGCCGACCTGGTCGTCTCCCGGCACCGGCACGTCGGCCGGGGGATGCGCGAGCGGATCGTCGTGACCAACCACGGTCTCGACACGGCGACGTTCCGACTCGAGCTCCTCTGCGACGCCGACTTCGCCGACCTGTTCGAGGTGAAGGAGAGCCGCGTGCAGCGCCGCGGCGAGCACCGCTCGTCGATCAAGGACGTCGAGTTGGTCTTCGGTCACCGCAACGGCGAGCGCACCTGGGGGGTGATCCTGGCACCGTCGGGTACTCCCGTGATCGACCATGGGACCCTGTGCTGGGAGGTGACGCTGGGGCCGGGCGCGTCGTGGGAGACTTGCATCGGCGTGACGGTGACGGTCGACGGCACCACCGTTGCGCCGCTCTTCCACTGTGACGGGCACGACCCCGACTCGTTGCCCGAGCAGCGGATGGCCGCCTGGCACGCGACCCTGCCGACCGTGGCCAGCGACGACCCCGCGCTGAACGACGTGCTCGCCCGTTCGGCCGAGGACCTGGGCGCGTTGCGCATCTTCGACCCCGACCATCCCGACCTCCCGATCCTGGCCGCCGGCGCACCGTGGTTCATGACGGTCTTCGGGCGCGACTCGCTGCTGACCGCCTGGATGACCCTGCTCGCCGACCCGTCCCTGGCACGCGGCGTGCTGGAGACCCTCGCGCGTTTCCAGGGCACCGCGGTGAACCCCGAGACCGAGGAGGAACCGGGCAAGATCCTGCACGAGATGCGCTTCGGCTCGTCTGCGGTCCTCGCACTCGGAGGCGGCAACGTGTACTACGGCTCGGTCGACGCCACCCCGTTGTTCGTGATGCTCCTCGGCGAGCTGCGCCGCTGGGATGCCGGAGACGAACTCGTCGAAGAGCTCCTCCCGCACGCCGACCGTGCCCTGGCCTGGATCGAGGACTTCGGCGACCGCGACGGCGACGGCTACGTCGAGTACCAGCGGACGAGCGAACACGGCCTGGCCAACCAGGGATGGAAGGACTCCTGGGACGCGATCCGCCATGCCGACGGCCGGCTCTGCGACACACCGATTGCCCTGTGTGAGGTCCAGGGCTACACCTACGCCGCCTATGTCGCACGCGCCCACCTCGCCCGCGAGGCCGGCGACACCGCGACCTACGACCGGTACCGGACGAAGGCCCTCGACCTACGCCGGCGGTTCAACGAGGACTTCTGGGTGGAGGAGCACGGCTGGTACGCCATGGCCCTCGACGGCGACAAGCAACCCGTCGACGTGGCGGCGTCGAACATCGGGCACTGCCTGTGGACCGGGATCGTGGACCCCGAACGCGCCCCGGACGTCGCCAGGCAGTTGGTGTCGCCCGAGCTGTTCTCCGGCTTCGGTGTGCGCACGCTCGCGACCTCGGCGAAGGCGTTCAACCCGATCAGCTACCACAACGGCTCGGTCTGGCCCCATGACAACGCCCTGTGCGCGGCAGGGCTGTCCCGGTACGGCTTCGTCGACGAGGCGCACCGGATCATCCGGGCCCAGATCGACGTCGCCCGCACCCACCATGGCCGCCTGCCCGAACTGTTCGCGGGCTTCGACCGAGGCGAGTTGTCGATCCCTGCGTCGTATCCCACGTCGTGCTCGCCGCAGGCGTGGGCCGCCGCATCGCCGCTGCTGTGGCTCCGCACGCTGTTGCGTCTCGATCCGTCGGAGTCCGCCGGCACGGTCTGGCTCGATCCACAGCTCCCTCCCGGGGTCGATCAACTCGCCGTGTCGGGCATCACGGTCGGCGGCCACACCATCGCGGTGCGCGTCGAGGGAGACCGCGTGACGGTGGAACACTCCCCCGACCTCCGAGTCATCCGGGCCCCGCGGCCGTCATTGACGACGGCGTTCGCTCCGAGCACCGACCCGACGTGACCGCGACCACCGGCACCGGGCGCGTCGCGTGCGTCGGTGGCGGGGGTCAGGGCGAGGTCTGGGCACCCGCCCCCGCGCGGCGGGTCACCCGTCGCGGACCGGACTCGTGGTCGGCGTGGACCGTGCGCAGGTCGAGCGACGAACGGTCGGCGATGACCTGGCGGTACAGGGCGACGTGTTCTTCGACCATCCGGCGTGTGGCGAACCGTTCGACAGCAGCGCGACGGCACTCGGCCCGGTCGAGCGTCCCGACCTGGGCGAGACGTCGGGCCATGTCGTCCTCGTCGCTGCAGACGAAGCCGGTGCGGCCGTGGTCGATGATCTCGGGCGCAGCGCCCTCGGCCAACGCCAGGACCGGTGTACCGGTGGCGAGGGCTTCGATCATCACGAGCCCGAACGGCTCGGGCCACCGGATGGGGTTGACGAGCGCCTCGGCGCCGGCGAGCAGTTCGGCCTTGTCGGCTCCGCCGACCTGGCCGACGTATTCGGCGTCGGCACCGAGCAGCGGTTCGACCCGGTCGTGGAAGTACCGGCGCTCGGAGTCCTCCCACATCTTGGCGGCGATGAGGAGCCTCTTGCCGGCGGCACGGGCGATCTCGATGGCCCGGTGCACGCCCTTGTCGGGGTGCATGCGTCCGAGGAACGCGACGTAGCCGCCGTCGCCTCGTCCGACCGGGTAGGCGTCGACGTCGATCCCGTGGTGGATCACCCGGGCGATCGGGACGCTGGCCGCGGTGCTGGCCTGGTGGTGCGAGATGGCGATCACCGCGGTGCGGGCGGCGACGCAGGTGTACTGGCAGGTCAGTTCGGTGGTGAACGGGCCGTGCGCGGTCGTGACCACCGGCGCCTCGACGTCGTTGGCGATCGCCCACAGTAGGCCCAGCAGTGTGTGGTCGTGGATGATGTCGCAGTCGGCGAGTTCGGCATAGGCAGCCTGGACATGGCCGAGTTCGTCGATCAGCGAACCGGTCGTGCCCACCGCGGCCGGATGCATCCAGTGGCGCTCGACCGGACAGGTCGAGTCGCCGGTCGTGAACAAGCGGACCTGGTGGCCGGCGGCGACGAGTCCGCGGGCCAGATGGTCGACGACGACCTCGGTGCCGCCGTAGAGCGGCGGCGGGACCGCCACCCACGGTGGGGCGATCAGCCCGACCCGCAGGCTGGTCGATGGCTCGGAGGAGAAGGAGGTGCCGTCCACGAGTACCTCTTCAGTACGGCTGCGGTCACCGGGGATCCGGGTGCGTTCCTACCGCCGGGGTCACGGGCGTCTGCGGGGCCATGGCCCCGCGGACGTTCATGCTAGGACCACGCCTGGCACCGGGGAAGGGCCCAAGGGCCCTGGCAGACCCCCGGTCGGCTCGCGTACCTTGGGTCGTGGCCCTCTCGCCGCTCGTCCCCGACCCTCGGGCGAGTGCCGCTGTTCGCCCCGGTCCTCGGCGACATCCCGTCACTCCTTGGATACCGATCGATGGACCACTCCGCGTACAACGTGAACGACTCGGCGGTCACCGTTCGGGTCCCCACCCTCGACTCGTCCCCGGCCACCGCCACAGGACCCGACCCGGACACGGATGGGTCGACGGTGGCCGTCCGCCTCGACCGACTCCCCGTCGCGGTCCTCGTCACCGATCGTGTCGGTCGGGTCACGACCGTCAACGAGTCCTGGCGAGGGCTGACCGGCCTCGACGACGAGGCATCAGCCGGTCACGGTTGGCTTGCCTGCCTGGGACGCCAGGACCGTAGCCAGATGATCGCGCTGATCGACGAGGCGCTCGCCACCGGCACCGCGTCGACCGTCGACCGCCAACTACACACCGGCACTCCCGGTCGCGCGCTGCCCTGGACCCGCTGGTGGATCGGCACCTCGACCGACCGCAACGGCGTGCAGACGGGCGCGCTGATCATCGTGGCCGACATCGACGACGAGATGGAGCGGCGAGCCGAACTCGAACACCGGGCGATCCACGACCCACTCACGGGGCTGACGAACCGGACGCAGTTCTTCGAGTTGACCAGCCACGCCCTGCGCAACCACGACCGCGACGGCGGACACCTCGCCGTGCTCTACCTCGACCTCGACCGCTTCAAGAGCATCAACGACAGCCACGGCCACGCCGTGGGA
Source organism: Acidimicrobiales bacterium (assembly GCA_041601775.1). GTDB lineage: Bacteria > Actinomycetota > Acidimicrobiia > Acidimicrobiales > Salinilacustritrichaceae > Salinilacustrithrix. The sequence goes on along the minus strand of JBFIHN010000067.1, from coordinate 1,319 downwards.
GACGCCGTGTTGCGCGCGGTCGCGGTCGCACTCAGCGAGGCGGTCCGGCCGGGCGACGTGTTGGCCCGGGTCGGCGGGGACGAGTTCGCGGTGATGTGTGACCACCTCACCGCACCGGAGGATGCATCGACGATCGCCGAGCGGATCCGGGCCGCGCTGTCCAGGCCGCTCACCGCAGCCGGACGGGAGTGGGATGTCCGCATCACGATCGGCATCGCCATCGCCGTCGGCCCCGACGAGGCGCCGGAACAGCTTCTCGATCGTGCCGATCACGCCATGTACCAGGCCAAACGCCGATCCAAGAACCAGACCAAGAGCCAGACCAAGAGCCAGACCGTGGGGCGATGATGCGCCACGGGAACCCGCCGCACGACACGCGCTCGCGGCCCGCCGCGTCGCCCGACGACGTGCGAACCGTCTGGCACGGGGCACGCTTGCCCTCGGTGACTGCATCGAGAGCCGATGGCAGGCCGCCCCGTGCCCTTCCGCCGCCCGGCGACCGTGTTCGCTGACCGGGTGGACGCCGGTCGCCGCCTGGCCCGCTCGCTCACCCACCTGCGCGGCACCGATCCGGTCGTGGTGGGGTTGCCGCGTGGTGGCGTGCCGGTGGCGGCGATGGTGGCCGACGCACTCCGTGCACCCCTCGACGTGATCGTCGTCCGCAAGCTCGGTGTCCCCGACCAGACCGAACTCGCGATGGGCGCGATCGGAGAGGACGATGTCCGGGTCCTCAACCACGACGTGCTCCGTGCCGCCCGCGTGACCACCGACGAGTTGGCCGCGGTCGAGACGCGCGAGCGAGCCGAGCTGACCCGGCGGGCGCACCGGTTCCGGGCCGGTCGGGACCGCATCCCGTTGGCCGGGAGGGTCGTGGTCGTGGTCGACGACGGCATCGCCACCGGATCGACCGCCCGCGCCGCCTGTGAGGTCGCCGGGGCCGAAGGCGCGGCACGGATCGTGCTCGCCGTACCGGTCGCGCCACCCGGTTGGACCCGGCGACTCGCCGGGGCAGCGGACGAGTACGTGTGTGTCGACACGCCGGAGTCGTTCCACGCCGTGGGCCAGCGCTACCGCGACTTCTCCCAGACCACCGATGACGAGGTCGTACGCTGGCTCCACGCCGCCTCGGGTGACACCGAGGGCGACGCGGCAGGAGACGCGGACCCGCCAGGTCTCGGCGGGCCGGTGTTCGACGGGCCGGTCACGGTCCACGCCGGTCCCGACGAACTCGCCGGGCATCTGACGGTGCCGGCGCATGCCGCAGGCGTGGTGGTCTTCGCCCACGGCAGCGGCAGCAGCCGCCACAGTCCCCGCAACCG
>JBFIHN010000066.1:0-11955 GCA_041601775.1 Acidimicrobiales bacterium | reverse complement strand
CTCGAGACGCGACTCCAGACGCTTCCGGTCGGTGATGTCGCGGCCCATCATGGAGAAGAAGCGGTCACCGCCGGTGCTGTCGTGGACCAAGATGGTGGCTTCGAGTGGGGTCAGGGCACCGTCGGTTCGCCGGAGTTCGAGTTCGCCTCGCCACGACCCCGACGAGTCGAGGTCGGGAAGGATCGAACGGGTCATCGTCATCCGCGTGGCCCGCGGCGCCTGTGCCAGCACTTCCGCCACGGCAGCGGGCGCCGGGCCGAAGACCGCCGCGGCGGCCGGGTTGCGCCAGATGAGGTTGAGCTCGGCGTCGAAGATGCTCACGTAGTCGGTCGTGTTCTCGAGGACCTCGGTCAGGCGGTTGCCGGCCTCCCCGGCACGGACGGCGTCGTCGACCTCGTGGAAGTTGACGATCAACCCGCCGATGGTGGGGTCGTCCTTCGCATTGGTCACGGTGATGTCGACCCACGGCCGGTCGGGTCCCAGACCGACCCGACACAGGAATCGCGCCGTCGTACCGGGCCCGCCACGCACGACCTCGCGGTAGTGCTCGAGCACCGATGCGATGTCGTCGTCGGCGACCAGTGCGGAGAGCCGGTCGGCGTTGATGCCCCCGAGGTCGCCGATGAAGCGCTCGATCCCCGGCGTGGCCCAGGTCACCTCGTTGTCGGGCGACAGCACGAAGGTGGCGCCCGACGCGTCGCGCAGGAGCCGTCGCATCCGTTCCTCGGCCTGGGCTTCTCCGCTGTGGTTGCGGAGGGAGAGCACGATCGCCCGCAGCGCCGGATTGCTGATCTGGTTGGTGGCGGTGATGGCGATCCACTCGTAGTGGCCGTCGGAGCGGCGCAGCCGCACGGTCGGATCGACGAGCGATGCGCCGGCCAGGATCCGCCCCAACTCGCTGTGGGCCAGGTCGACGTCCTCGGGGTGGACGAGCTCGAAGCTGCTGGTGCCGATCAGGTCTTCCGCCTCGTAACCGAGCAGGCGGGTCACGCCTGCGGAGCAGAACGTGATCATCGCCTCGGCGTCGATCACGACGACGGTCCCTGGCCCGTTGGTCACGATCGCCTCGAACCGGCTCGCGGCCTCGGCGAGCGCGATCTCCTGCTCGACCAGTTCGGTGATGTCGCGTGCCCGCAGGAGCAGCCCGGCGATGAGCGGGTCGTCGAGGTGGTTGGCGAACGTCGCGTCGAGCGTCAACCAGCGCCCGTCGGCGTGACGGACACGGGTCCGCATCCTGGTCTCGCTTCCGGGCGTGGCCATGATCGCATCCCCGGTGTCCAGGACCGCCTGGACGTCGTCGGGGTGGATGACGTCCCGCCAGGCGTCGATCAGCGCGTCGGCCGGGCAACCGAGGATCGCCTCGCAGCTGGGACTGACGAACGTGGGAGCGGGGGCGTCGATGCGCTGGATGACGATGAGTTCGCTGGTGAGCGAGAGCAACGCCGTCCACCGATCCGACGGGTTGACGCTGGAGGAGAACGGGGTGAGGACCACGACCAGTCCGTCGATCGGCGGCTTGTCGAAGTGATTCTCTGCGTGGACCTCGAACTCGATCGGCCTGCCGTCCTTCCTGGCCCCGCGCACGATGACCCGCTGCTCACTCGCCCCCTCGACGCGGAGGGCTCGCGACGCAGCCAGCACCGATGGAAGGTCGGCGTCGTGGATGATCGAGTACAGGTTCTGCCCGAACTCCTCGGCCGTCCAGCCGGTGAGCGCCATCGCGTTCTCGCTCACGTACACCGTCTCGCGGTCGCGGTTGCGGACCACCACGATGCGTTGGCCGAACACCGAGAGTCGATCGAGGAGGTCGAGCGCGTCCTGGTCGGTGATCGCGTCGACTTCCGATGTCACTGCGTCTCCCTCCGCCGGTGGCGAGGCTACCGTCATCGGCTGTCATGGATCGCTTCCAGTACCTGCTCCTCATGGCTGGATGTCTCGTGGTGACGCTGCCGCTCGAGTTCGTCTTCCGGGCCCGCGTCTATCGGCGTCCACGCCGTCTGCTCCGTGCCCTGGTCATCCCGGTGGCCGTCTTCGTGATCTGGGACATCGTCGCCATCGCCCGCGGTCACTGGGGGTTCACCGCCCGCTACGTCACGGGGTGGGAACTCCCCGGCTCCCTCCCGGTCGAGGAACTCGTCTTCTTCCTCGTCATCCCGGTGTGCGCGCTCCTGACCTTCGAGGCATCCCGTCGTACCCTGGATCGCTGATGAGCCTCGAGTACGCGATCCCGGCGTTCGCCTCGGCGGTCGCCGTCGTCGTCGCCGAGACCCGGTGGCTGCGGACCGGGATCTTCCGCAGCCCGTCGTACTGGTACACGATGGGGATCTGCCTGTTCTTCATGGTGCTGGTGAACGGTTGGCTCACGAAGCTCTCTGCGCCCATCGTCACCTATGACCCGGACCAGAAGACGCCGTGGCGCTTCCCATGGGACATCCCGGTCGAGGACTACTTCTTCGGCTTCACCCTGATCACCGCAGTGCTGTTGGCATGGGTCCGACAGGACACCGAGGACGACCCGGCCCCGTGGTCGCCGTCGCGTGGGCCGAGGGACGTCGAGCGGTGATGCGCACCATCGGGATCATCGTGGTGGCGTTCGTGGTGATGGAGCCCGTCACCTACCTGGCCCACCGGTTCGTGTTCCACGGCGTCGGGATCGTCCTGCATCGTTCCCACCATCGCCGCTGGTCGGCGCCGCGCGACACCGACGGTCGCCTCGAGGCCAACGACGTGTTCCCCGTCGTGTTCGCGTCCATGACCATGGTCGCACTGGCCGTCGGGTTCAACGTCGACGGCTGGTCGCTTCTCCTGCCGATCTGCGCCGGCGTCACCGTCTACGGGGCCGCCTACGCGTACGTACACGACGTGTACATCCACGGTCGTCTGGGCGCTCGCCGTGCCCGGCGTTCGCTCGACCGACTGGCCATCGCGCACTCGTTGCACCACCGCTACGGCGGCGAGCCGTACGGCATGCTCCTGCCCATCGTCCCGGCAGCACTACGTGAACGTGCCCGCCAGCGGGTCGAGACCGTCCCACGTCCCTGACGCCGACGTCGGGCGGAAGCGGGCGAACCACTCCTCGTCGTACCAGCCCTCGGCCCGCGTTCGATCGACGACCCGGGCGTGCACCGCGTCCCGGTAGGCGAAGGCCTGCACGGCGTCGCCGTCGCGCCAGAGGCTGAACGTCGCCTGCCGTCCCACCGGGACCTCGCCGATGCCGACGGCGGCGAGGAGCCCGTCGGTGTCGTCGAGGATCCCCTCGACGTCCGGCACCGCGCGGAGGAACGTCCGCAGGCGCCGCCAACGGACGGTCGCTCGGGTGACGACGGCAAGCGGCCCGCCCGGATCCTCGGTACCGGCGCCGGCGAGGGGGTCGGTGCCGTCCCACGATCCGTGGGCCCCGAGCGGGCGCAACGTCACGTCGTAGCGTTCGACCGCGCCGGACCAGCGGCCCCCGAACGCACCGGCCCGGAACCGTTCGAGCGCGTCCTCGTCGTCCCAGATGGCGAAGATGGCCCAGCGAGTGAGGTCGGCCGACGTCGTCATCGTCTGGCCGCGCCCGGTGCCGAGCACCTTCCCGAAGCGCACGCCGGGAGTTCTCGAGAGCGCTCGCCGGTCGAAGGGGACACTCGCCAGTCGCCGGGCGGCATCGACGCCGGTGAGGCGGACGAGGTGGAACGAGGCGACGACCATGCGCCTCGGACGCTACGGGACCGTGCGGTGGATCAGCTCGGTGGATCAGCTCGGCCGTGCGTCCCCGACCGACGGGGCCAACGGGAGGGCACAGAACTCCCCGTCGCTGAAGCCGCTGGGCCGGACACCGAGCCCCTGGTTGAGCCGCGCCCGCTTGTTCTCCCACGCGATCAGGACGATGAGCTCGGTCTGCTGCGCGGGCGTGAGGTGCCGGTCGACCCGGGCACGGAGGTCGTCGTCGACGATCGACGGGACACGGGTCAGGGCCTCGGCGAGGTCGAGCACCGTCCGTTCCTCGTCGTCGAACGCGTCGCTGGTGGCGTGCACGGGCAGGTCGCGGAGTTGCCGCTCGCTCAGGCCTTCGTGCCGGGCGAGGGCCGAGCCGATGTCGAGGCAGTACTCGCAGGCGACGATCGACGCGGTCTTCAGTTCGGCGAGGATCTTGAGCCGCGGGTCGACCCGTGCACTGGTGGCGACACCCAGCTCGAACGCCACGGTCGCCAACGCCAACTGCGGGCGGCGGGCCAGTGCCCGCACCAGATCGAGGCGGTTGCGCCGGGCCGTGAAGAGGATGCCGACGTTGAGGCGCAGCTGACGCAGGGCCCTCATGCCGGCACCTGCTCCCGGGCGGACGGCGCGGGTTCGGCGGGAGTGGTCCGTTCCTGACGGGAGACCACCACGTACAGGGCGATGGCGGCGGCGGCGTTGCACAGCAGGAGGCCCGCGTTCTGGAGGTTCTGGCCGTCGGTCAGCGGCGCGGACGGGTTGAACGTGTGCCACAGCGAATGGGGCACCACGAACGTCGCATTGGCGATGAGGCCGAGTCGGATCGACCGACCGTCGGCGAGCACGGCGGCGACGAGGAGGACGAGACCAGATGCGAGGAGGCCGGCGCCGGCATCGGAGGCCAGGTGCTCGTTGAACGGCGGTTCGGCTGCGACCAGGCGTGGGTCGAAGCCGGGGAAGTCCTCGAACCAGCCCTGGGGGGAGACCACGGCCCACAGGCCGGTCACGATGCTGGGCACAGCGAGTGCGACCAGCGCGAGCCGGACCCAGGCGGGAGCGATGCGGGAGGTGATCGTGCGGTTCATGACCCTTCTTCGTCGTCGGAGTCCGAAGTGTCACGCCTGCTGTGCGGTCGCCAGTACCGCCAGAAGGTGATCCCGAGCGCGATGCCGACGACGCCCTGCGTGATGTGGAGCACGGCGCCCGCGGTGAAGACCCCGATCTCCCCGACCCCGGAGATGCCCAGTGCCGTCGCCAGGGGGACGCCGGAGACGACCGCGACCGGCGCCAGTCGACGGACGAGTGCCCCGGCGGCAACGGCCAGGCCGACGGCGATGAGCGCGTAGCCGCCCTCGCGGGTGAGATGGGGGCTGAAGTCGTCGCCGACGCCTTCGGCCACCCAGTCGCCCCACACGAGGTTGCCGACCCCCTGGGAGATGAACAGGTACGCCATCGCGCCGGCGGCGTAGCGGAAGGGGCGCCACCGTCGACGCATCACTCGTTCGTGGGCCGCTTCGACCCGTGCGGCGAGCGCCGGGGGCGGATCGGTGCGCATCGCACTCGCGAGCAGGAGGACCTCTGGCGCGGTGTCCGTGTCGGCGCGTCCACCGAGCAGCGCGTCGATCTGCGCGTCGAGACGCTCGGCGGCAGCGACCTCGGCCGGGTCGACGGTCGGTTCCTGGTCAGCCACGGTCCATCACCTCGCGGAGTTTCGTGACGCCGCGGTGCACGAGCATCCGCGCTGCAGTGGGCGAGACGCCCATGGCGGCACCGATCTCGGGCGACGAGAGCTCGGCACCGAACCGCAGGGCGACGGCCTCGCGCTCGCGATCCGACAGCACCGCCAGATGGTCGAGGACGGTGGCGGCGGCCTCGCCACGGATCGCTGCATCGGCGGGTGCGTCGCTCGTAGCGATCACCGTCGGCTCCGGCGGATCGGCCGCGGGATCCTCTGGCTTGCGTCGCCGCCAGAAGTCGGCCGTGGCGTGGCGGGCGATCCCGACGACCCAGGCGGCCTCGGTTCCCTTCGACGGATCGAAGCGGTCGATCGACCCCATCGCTCGTGTGAACACCTCGCTGGTCACGTCCTCGGCATCGGCGTCGGACGGCACGCGCGCTCGTACATACCGCCACACGCGCGGTGCGTGATCCCGGTACAGCGCACCGACCTCGACTGCCATCGTGTCCCTTCTTCGCCCGAGCGGGCCCAGGTGTAACAGACTCCGTGTCGTGATCGTCGCGGAAGCAGGTGTGAGCATCGGAGCGGTGGTCGCCGCGGCGGTCGTCGGCTACCTGCTCGGATCCATCCCGGTGGCGGTGATCGTGGCTGGTCGCCGATGGCTCGATCCACGCGACATCGGCGACGGGAACCCGGGCTACTGGAACGTCAAGGAGCAGATGGGCCGTGACGTCGGCCTGGTGGTGTTCGTGGGCGACACGCTGAAGGGGGCGCTGGCCGGTGGCCTCGGTCTGGCCCTGAGCGGGTCGGCCTGGGGGATCGCCTATCTCGCCGTGGGGGCGGCCATGGTCGGCCACGCGTATCCGGTCTTCGCCCGCTTCCGCGGCGGTCGATCGATCCTCACGTTCGTCGGCGGGATGCTCGTCGTGGCGCCACTCGCTGCTGCGATCGCCATCGCGGTGCTGGCGGTGGTCTGGGTCGCCACGCGGTCGTTCGCGGTCGCGGCTCGTGTCGGCGTCTTCGGGTTCCCGGTCGCGCAGCTGCTGGTGGACTCGAAGGAACACGTCGCCGCCACGGGCGTGCTGATGTGCATCATCGGTCTCCGGTTCGCGCAGGCTGCCCTCCGGGCGCGCGCTCAGGGCCGCGGGTAGTCCCGTCCCCGCCAGGTGGTGGTGGGTCGGATCGCGCCGGCGGTGAGACGGAGGGCGACGATCGGATCGACGAGCGGAGCTGCGAGGAGCGGCCAGCCGCGTTGACGGAAGGCCCCTCGGGTGGCGACGGCGACGCCGGCTCGCAGCGCGAGGGCGGCGAGGTCGACGACGTCGCCGCGACCGCTCAGCAGCCGGGGCAGGGGCAACGCCATCGTCGACCAGATCAGGGCGAGGTCCGCCGTCATCGAGGGAATCGTCGTCACCTCGCGCAGCGCCAGCGATCGTCCCCAGCCCTCGATCGTCTCCTGCGCGCCGCCGTACCCCTGCACACCGAGGACCGCGGTGGCGTCCTCGAACGCCACCCGGTGGCCGGTGGCAGCGAGATGCCGGGCCAGCGCCACGTCCTCGGTGAGGCTGTCGGCGACCGGGCCGAAACCGCCGGCCTGCACCAGAGCCACCCGGTCGAAGACCATGCATTGGCCGTTGGCCATCATCCGCTCGATCCGTCGGGCCGGCACACCGGGTGGGCCGAACCGATAGACGAGCGTGGCGAGCATCGACGCGTGCACGGCCCGCCCCCGCGCATCCGGAGCGTCGACGCAGGCGCCGGCCGAGACCATCGTCCTGGTGCCGAGCGCCGCAGTCATGGCGGGGACGAAGTCGGGCGTCGCCCGGGTGTCGGCGTCGACGGTGATGACCGTCGACGTCGTCGCGGCCTCGAGGCCGACCTGGAGTGCATGGGTCTTCCCGGCCCAACCGGTGGGGAGCGGCCCGGCGTCCACGACGGTGGCGCCGGCTGCCTCGGCCACGGCCCGGGTGGCGTCGGACGACCCGTCGTCGACGACGACGACCGGGGCACCGGTCGGGACCAGCGACCGCACACACGGGCCGATCCGGTCGGCCTCGTCGCGCGCCGGGATCACGATGGTGACGGCATCGGGAGCCATCGCGTCACCCGGTGCGTCGGTGGTCCTCTCCGTGTGTGTGCGCCCGATCGGAGGGGACCGGGTCGCGCCGCGCGCGATACGTCCCACGGCGACGACCAGGAGCGCGAGGCGGGCCGCGGAACCGAGCGTGGGTCGGGGGAGCAGCGGCACGACACACACGGTACGTTCGCCGTTGATGACTACTCCGGACCACGGTCCACTCGACGTGTTCGGGCCCGCGTCGTGGACCCGGCCCGAGCAGGTCTCGTCGAACCGGCTCCCCATGCGTACGACGTTCCACCGGTTCCCCGATGACGAGTCGGCTGCGTCGCTCGACCGGTCTCGGTCGCCGTGGTTCCGCTCGCTCGACGGCGAATGGGACTTCCGCCTGGCCGATCGGCCCGACGCGGTCACGTGGGACGACGTCGCCGACGACGCTCGTGGCGACTGGCAGTCGGTCGTCGTCCCGGGCTGTTGGACCATGGACCCGGAGGTCGACGACCACCCGCACTACACCAACGTCCGGATGCCGTTTCCGCTCGACCCGCCGGCGGTCCCCGACGCGAACCCCACCGGCGTCCACCGCACCACGTTCACGCTCCCACGCGGGTGGAAGTCGCGTCGCACGGTGCTCCACGTTGGTGGTGCCGAGAGCTGCCTCTACGTGTTCTGCAACGGCGAGGCAGTCGGCATGGGCAAGGACTCGCGCCTGCCGCAGGAGTTCGACCTCACGCCCTTCGTCCGCACCGGCGCCAACACCCTCACGCTGGTGGTCGTCCGTTGGTCGGACGGGAGCTGGCTCGAGGACCAGGACCACTGGTGGATGGCGGGGCTCCACCGCGAGGTGTACCTCGAGTCGTCCGGGTCCACCCACCTCGCCGACGTCCGCGTCGACGCGACCCTCGATGCGGATCTCACGACCGGCGTGCTCGAGGCCGCGGTCGCGGTCGGTTCCACGGCCGTCGAGAAGGGGTGGCGTGTCGAGGTGTCGGTGCTCGACCCGGACGGGGGTGTGGTCTTCGACCAACCGCTGAGCGCCGACGTGCCGGTCTTCCGGCGCGACACCCCGATGCACGAGATGATCTCGGCCTACGTCCACCCCGGCAACGTGGCGACGTTCGCCGAGACGATCGATGACGTGGCCGCCTGGTCGACCGAGCTCCCGAGTCGGTACACCGTCGTCGTCAGCCTGATCGACGACTCGGGGAAGATCGTCGAGGCGACGGCGGTGCGAGTCGGGTTCCGACGGGTCGAGGTGATCGACCGGGAGCTGCTGCTCAACGGGTATCCCGTCTTCATCCGTGGGGTGAACCGCCACGACCACGACCCGGACACCGGCAAGACGGTGACCGTCGAGTCGATGCGGCGCGACGTCGTGCTGATGAAGCAGCACAACGTGAACGCGGTCCGCACGGCCCACTACCCGAACGACCCCCGCTTCCTCGACCTGTGCGACGAGTACGGGCTGTGGGTCATCGACGAGGCCGACGTCGAGAGCCATGCCCGCCTCCAGAGCCTGTGCGACGACGAGCGGTTCACGACTGCCATCTTCGATCGGATCCGACGGATGGTCGCCCGCGACCGCAACCATCCCTCGATCTTCGCCTTCTCGCTCGGCAACGAGTCGGGCTACGGCGCGGTCCACGACGCTGCGGCCGCGTGGATCCGTCGCTCCGACCCGAGTCGGATCGTCCACTACGAGGGTGCCTGTCATCCCGTGTTCTTCGGGACGGTCGACCCCGGCGACGCCGGTCCGGCCACCGACCTGATCTGTCCGATGTACCCGGAGATCGACGCCATCTCGAACTGGGCGGAACGCACCGCCGACACCGACGAGCAGCGTCCGCTGATCATGTGCGAGTACAGCCACGCCATGGGCAACAGCAACGGGAGCCTGGCGGACTACTGGGCGGTGATCGAGACGACGCCCGGACTCCAGGGTGGGTTCATCTGGGACTGGGCCGACCAGGGTCTGCGCCGCCACGATGCCGACGGCACCGAGTACTGGGCCTACGGCGGTCACTTCGGCGACGAACCCAACGACGCCACGTTCTGTTGCAACGGTCTCACCTGGCCCGACCGGACCCCCAAGCCGGCGCTGGTCGAGCACGCGTACCTCGGTGCGCCGGTCCGCTTCCGCCCCAGCGACCTCCGCCGCGGCCGTCTCGTCGTGGTGAACCTCCAGGACTGGCGCGACGTGTCGTGGCTGGCCGGCGAGTTCGACATCCGCGTCGATGGCGCGATCGTCGAGTCCGGGACGTTCGACCTCCCCGACCTCCCCGGCGGGTTCGAGGCGACGCTCGAACTCGATCTCCCGACCGTCGACGTGCCCGAGGGCGCCGAGGCGCATCTGGACCTGCGCTGCGTCGTCGCGACCGAGGAGCCGTGGGCCCCGGCCGGGCACCGCGTGGCCTGGCAGCAGTTCGACCTCCCACGTACCCGTCAGACGCCGGTGCCCGCCTCCGCGGCTCCAACGGCGGAAGCGGTCGACGCGTCGCCCGGCGAGGCATCGGTCGGCGACGTCGTGGTCCGCTGGGACGAGGCGACGGCCACGCTCTCGAGCATCGAGTTGGGGGGCCGGGCGTTGCTGGCAGCGCCACCGATGGCATCGCTGTGGCGCGCCCCCACGGAGAACGACGGCCGGCGTCTCGACGACGGCATGGGTGCGGGAGCGCTCGAAGGCTGGCTCGCCTTGGGACTCGACCGGGTCGAGTGCGAGCCGGTGAGTGCTCGGCGACGCGCCCAGGCCGACGGGACGCTCCTGGTGACGCTGCGACGCCGCCTGCACCTGCCGGGCACGGGTGACGTCGCCGACCACCGGCAACAGGTCCGGATCCGCCCCGATCGAGCCATCGTGGTCGACGAGGAGCTGACGCTCCCGGCGATGCTCGACGACCTGCCCCGGATCGGTTCACGCTTCGAGGTCCCCGGCGAACTGGATCGCCTCGAGTGGTACGGACGGGGCCCGCTCGAGACCTACGTCGACCGCGAGACCAGCGAACAGTTGGGTCGCTGGCGGTCGACGGTCGCTGCCCAGTACGTCCCCTACGTGCTGCCCCAGGAGCACGGCAACCACACCGACACCCGGTGGTTCACCCTGACCGACGTCGCCGGAACCGGCCTGCTGGTGTCGTCGACCAACGCGCTCGACCCCTTCGGGTTCACGGCCCGTGACCATCACGACGACGACCTCTACGCGGCCACGACCCTCGCCGACCTGCACACGAGCGACACGGTCGAGGTGCACGTCGACGTGCTCCAGCGTGGCGTCGGAACCGGTGCCTGCGGTCCCGACACCCTCCCGCCCTATCGCGTCACCGGCGGTCCGGCCCGGTGGTCCTACGCCCTTCGTCCCATCACGGCCGCGGACGACGCCGCCGCCATCGCGCGCTCGCTCCGCTCGTCGCACTGAAGCCGGCGTCCACAGGGACGCCATGGTGCCGGGCGCACGATCCGCTACCGGGCGAGGTCGGCGAGGCAGAGGTCGGCGGCGATGCGGCCGCTGATCGCGACGAGCGGGAGTCCGCCCCCGGGATGGCTGCTCCCCCCGCACACGTAGAGGCGGTCGATGGGACCCCGGTTGCCGGGCCGGAGGAACGCTGCCATCGCCCCGTTGGACGACGTGCCGTAGATCGCTCCGCCCGGGGTGCGGAACCGGTCGGCGATGTCGACCGGGGTGATCTCGCTGCGGTGGACGATGCGCCCGGCCAGGTCCCAACCGCGCGCGGCCATGACCTCGAGCACGTGGTCGCCGTACCCACCCCACCCCTTCTCGACGTCCTGAGCGTCGGCCCCCGACGGCTGCGACGTCGAGAACGCGGGGGCGTTGACGAGGACGAACCAGTTCTCGTGACCGTCCGGTGCCTGGGAGGGGTCGGAGACCGACGAGGCGGCGACGTAGATCGTCGGGTCGCGGATCGGCGTGTGGGTGGCGAAGAGCGACGAGAACTCCGCCCGGTAGTCGGACGAGAACGAGATGTTGTGGTGCGCCAGGTCCTCGGTCTCGCCTTCGACGCCGAGGAGCAGCACGAAGCCGGACGACGAGCGCTCGGCGCGCTCGGCTCGGCGCCGAGCGCGACGGTGGGGGAGCAGGTCGCGGTAGAGGTGCAGGGCGTCGGCGTTGGCGATCACGGCGTCGGCGCGGAGCACCTCGCCGTCGACGAGACCGACGCCCGTCGCCCGGTCACCGGTGCGGCAGATCCTCTCGACGTCGCAGCCGGTCCGGATGTCCACACCGAGGCCTGTTGCCAGGTCGCCCAGGGCGGCGGCGAGCCTCCCCAACCCGCCGCGGACATACCAGGCGCCCTGGTGTTGCTCGAGGTGCGGGATACAGCGCAGGGTCGCGGGCACGGCGAACGGCGACGACCCCGAGTAGGTGGCGTAGCGGTCGGCCCACCGGACGAGGCGCGGGTCGTCGAAGGTGGCCGACGCACGCCCGTGGAGTGTGCGCAGCGGGTCGATGGCGGCGAGGTCACGGGGCGACCGCATCCGGCGCAGCAGCTCG
>JBFIHN010000065.1:0-11969 GCA_041601775.1 Acidimicrobiales bacterium | reverse complement strand
GCGCACCCAGAAGCAGCGGGGTGGGGGTGGGTCAGAGGCGTTCGATGATCGTGACGTTGGCCTGGCCGCCGCCCTCGCACATCGTCTGGAGGCCATAGCGGCCGCCGGTGCGCTCGAGTTCGTGGAGCAGCGTGGTCATCAACTTGGCGCCGGTGGCCCCGAGCGGGTGGCCGAGCGCGATGGCTCCGCCGTTGACGTTGGTCTGCTCGTGGGTGAAGTCGGTGTCCTTGAGCCACGCCAGCACGACCGGGGCGAACGCCTCGTTGATCTCGACCAGGTCGATGTCCGATGCCGACAGTCCGGTGCGCTCGAGTGCCCGCTGGGTGGCGGGGATGGGCGCGGTGAGCATGTAGATCGGGTCGTCGGCGAGGACGGTCATGTGGTGGATGCGAGCCCGCGGGGTCAGGCCATGGGTCTCGACGGCCCGTTCGTTGGCGATGAGGAGCGCCGCCGACGCATCGCTCGTCTGGGACGCGACGGCGGCGGTCACCCGACCGCCCTCGGTCAGCGTGGCGAGCGAGCGGATCTTGTCGAGGTTCGGCTCACGGGGTCCTTCGTCGACGGTGGCGCCGAAGCAGGGGGCGATCTCGGCCTCGAAGCGACCCTCGGCCTGGGCACGGAGCGCCCGTTCGTGTGACTCGACCGCGAAGGCCTCCATGTCGTCGCGGCTGATGTCCCACTTGTCGGCGATCATCTCGGCCGCCCGGAACTGGCTGACCTCCTGGTCGCCGTAGCGCTTGACCCAGCCCTGCGACGTGGAGAACGGATCGGGGAAGCCGAGGGGTTCGGCGAGCGTCATGGCCGACGAGATCGGGACGGCGCTCATGGACTGCACGCCACCGGCGACCACCAGGTCCATCGTGCCCGACATCACGGCCTGGGCGGCGAAGTGGACGGCCTGCTGGGCCGAGCCGCACTGGCGGTCGATGCTCACGCCGGGCACGTGTTCGGGCATGCCGGCGGCGAGCCAGCACGTGCGCGCGATGTCGCCGGCGTGCGGGCCGACCGAGTCGGTGTTGCCGAACACGACATCGTCGACGGCTGCCGGGTCGATCCCGGTGCGATCGATCACCGCGCTGATGGCGGCGGCGCCGAGATCGGCGGGATGGACGCCGGCGAGTTGGCCGTTGGCCTTGCCTCTGCCGACCGGGGTGCGAACTGCGTCGACGATGTACGCCTCGGCCATGGTGGGTCCTCTCCAATACGCTCGGCTCCGTGGAAGCGCCGGCGCGATCTGACGGTGTGTCAGAACAGCGTAGATGGTGGCTCCTGCCCTTCTGCACTCTGGCGCTGGCCGTGGCGACCATCGCGGGGAGTCTGTGGTGGACCGACGACGCGTTCCCGATCGCCCCGTTCCGGATGTTCAGTTACGGGAACCGGCCGAACACCGTCGTGCGCGACCTGCGCCTCGAGGGCGAGCTCGACAACGGTGAGCAGATCCGGGTCGGGTGGAAGGCCGTGGGCCTGCGGCGGGCCGAGCTCGAAGGGCAGACCCATCCCAACCGTCGGGTGCCGGACGAGAACATGGAGGCCCTCGCCCGCGTCTACAACGAGCGCCGGGACCCCGACCTCGTGCACCTCCAGATCGTGGTGCGCCGCATCGACATGGTCGACGGTCGTCCGGTCCCCGACGGCGAGACCTTCACGGTGATCGGCGACTGGGCGTCGGACGACTTCGACGGGCCGCGGGTCGACGTCGACCTCCCGCTCGACGAGCCGACACCGGGGTACCGCCGGTGAGCGCGCTTCGTCGACGATGGGACGGGTACTGGTTCGGTGCGGTGCCGGCCGAACGTGTCGCCGTGTTCTCCCGGATCATCCACCTGGTCGTGCTCTTCACCGTGTTCCGGACCGACCGGTGGGTGGCGCAGCACGCCTACGCGCCCGAGGAGTTCTACCAACCGGTCGCCATCGGCCGGCTCATCGGCCTGCCCGCTCCGGACCCCGGGACCATGACCGCGCTCCAGTGGGTGCTCGGCGTCGCGGCCGTGACCGCGATCGTCGGTGTCGGCTCCCTGGCGTGGCGACGGTTCGTCAACCTCGTCGTCGCCTGTTCCTACCTGACGTGGATCCTGTGGGCGTTCTCGTTCGCCAAGGTCGACCACGACCGGCTCACGATCATCGTCGCGCTCTTCGTCGTCGCCATCGTCCCCGGTGTCGGTCGCGGTCCCGACCGCCTGGCGGGATGGGGACTGCGGACCGTGCAGGTCGTCTTCGTGCTCGCCTACCCGCTCTCGGCGATCGCCAAACTCCGACGCTCCGGCCTCGACTGGATCTCGAGTGCGGTGTTCGCCCGCGCGATCGTGCGCCGCGGCAGCTCGTTCGGCGACTGGTTCGTCGAGCGCCCCGGCCTGTTGCGGGCGGGACAGGCAGCGTTCATCGCCTTCGAGTTCGTCGCCGTGCTCGCACTGCGCCGGGCCGGGCGGATCCGATCGGCCGTGCTGGTCGGGATCGTGGCGCTGCACCTGTTCACCTACCTCAGCGTCGGCATCCACTTCCTCCCGCACACCATCTGCATCACCTCGTTCCTCCCGCTCGAGCGGCTGCACCCGCGCTGGCGGGCCGAACGCGCGGCGAGGACGGACGACGAGCCGATGCGGGTCGACGCATGAGGCGAGGACTCGGGGTCGCCGCCGTGGCCGTGCTCCTGTGGGCCTGCGCCGACGACGACCCGGCCCAGTCCACGACGTCGCCGGTCACGCTCGACGAGCAGCGCGACCTCACGTCACGCGTCCTGATCGAGGAATCCGTGGCGTCGATCCCCGGGTTCGATGCTGTCGTCGCGCAGCCGCTCGACGACGTCGGCGTGTTCGAGAACCCCGATCCCCGTGGCCCGTGCGGGGGCGAGTCGCCGGCCCCGCCGCTCGAAGGAACCGCCGGCGCCGTGTTCGCCGCGCCGGGGCTGAGCATCGTCCACGTCGTCGCCCAGGGCCCCGACGTCGACGCGTTCGTCGCTGCGCAGTTGGCGGACATCGTCGAGCCGTGTGGCCCGTACGAGTCGACGAACGGCGACGCCACGCAACGGATCGACCAGATCGAGGTCGTCGCGCTCCCCGACGATCGGGGATACCTCCAGACGGCCCGCCTGCAGACGCAGGGTCAGACGGCCTTCACCGGCTCCGGTGTGGTCCGGAACAGTGACGGCGTCACCTCACTCCTGTTCATCGTGTCGGAGCAGCCGATCCCCGCCTCGTCGATCGAGGCGCTGGTCCGCCTGGCCGACGCGCAGCTGAACTTCGACTCCTGAACTAGGCGAGCCCGAGCGAGTCCGCCACGAGGGCGCGGTGCTCGTCGGCGTCGCCCCAGGCCCGCGACAGCGCCCACACCCGTTTGAGCCACAGGTGGAGGTCGTACTCGACGGTGTAACCGATGGCGCCGTGGCACTGGAGGGCGACCTCGGCGGCCAGCGACGCGGCGTCGGATGCGAGCGCCTTGGCCGCCGACACGTCGCGTGCCGCGTGCCGGTCGTCGGTGTCGAGACCGTGCGCCGCCCGGTGGACCATGGGGCGGGCGAACGCGACGTCCTTGGCCGCGTTGGCGAGATGGTGCTTCACGGCCTGGAAGCCGCCGACGGGCTGGCCGAACTGGTGGCGTTCGCTCACGTAGGCGACGGTCGTGTCGACGAGGTGCTGCCCGAGTCCGACGAGCACGGCCGCCGTTCCGAGTGCGCCGGCCACGGTGGGGTCGATCGTCGGATCGACGCTCGTCCCCGCCGGTCGTTCCGTGAGTTCGACCAGTCGACGGGAGCGGTCGACCGTCTCGATCGGTGTGGTCCCGAGCGCGGCCCCTTCGACGATGGCGTAGCCGTCCTCGGCCCGGACCAGGACCACGTCGACGTCGGCGCCGGCGGGCACGTAGGGGGCAGTGCCCAGGTCGGTCGACCCGAAGCAGGCCGCGCCGGTCGCCGGCCCACACACGAACGCGCTCTCGACCCAGGGGTGGGGGAGGGCGGCCCGGCCGATCTCCTCGGCCACGGCGACGCGCGTCACCCAGTCGAGCTCCGGGTCGGTCGTGCCCATCTCGACGAGCGTCGACCAGATCGCGGGGTCGAGGTCGCCGTCCCACGCTGCACGGACCACCGTGGGGTCACAGCCGTCGGTCAGCGCCTTGCGCACGGCTGCGGCGAAGTCGACGCGGTCTTCTCCGAGGGTGAACTTCATCGCTGGCACCACCCGTCGCACGAGTGTCCGGATCGGTTGCACTCGGGTCGGTCGCGCCGACGCATGCTCACTCGTTCCGCGAAGGTCATGGGCCGCTTCTCCTCGAGTCGTTGTTCGTCGGCCATCACTTCACCCGCGGCAGGCCGAGGACGCGTTCGGCCGCGATGTTGCGTTGGATCTCGTTCGTGCCGGCATAGATGGGTCCCGACAGGGCGAACTGCCAGCCCTTCGACCATCCGTCCTCCTGCTCGGCATCGGGGCCGAGGAGGTCGAGTGCGACGCGGTGCAGCTCGACGTCGAGCTCCGACCACCAGATCTTGTTGAGGCTCGACTCGGCACCCGGCTCGACCCCTTCGTCGATGCCGGTGACCGTCTGGAGCGTGAAGGCGTCGTAGGCCTCGGCCCGCATCCAGGCATCGGCGAGGCGGTCGCGGACGACCGCTCGGCGGCGATTCGTCGGCGATTCGTTCCACAACTCGATGAGCCGCTGGGCCGTTGCCTTGAAACGCCCGGGCGATCGCAGCGTGAGCCCGCGCTCGGAGCCGGTCGTGGCCATGGCCACGCGCCAGCCGTTGTCGACGTCGCCGAGCACCGGGCCGCCGGGGAGACAGTCGTCGGGGAGGAAGGCGTTGTCGAAGAAGACCTCGGCGAAGCCCTCGTCGCCGTCGAGACGGCCGAAGCCGCGGACCGTGACGCCTTCGATGTCGAAGGGGACCATCAGGTAGCTGAGGCCCTTGTGGCGTTCGGACTCGGGATCGGTACGGAAGAGGCCGAAGAGGTGGGTGCAGAACGCGCCACGGGTCGTCCAGGTCTTCTGCCCGTTGAGCAACCAGCCGCCGTCGACACGCTCGGCCTTCGACCGGACCGATGCGAGGTCGCTGCCGGCGTTGGGTTCCGACCATCCCTGCGACCACAGGTCCTCGGCCGCGGCCATGCGCGGGAGCACATGGTCCTGCTGTTCCTGGTTCCCGAAGGCGAACACCGTGGGAGCGAGGAGGAAGATGCCGTTCTGGGTGACGCGCTGTGGGCCGCCCGCCCGGTAGTACTCCTCCTCGAAGATCAGCCACTCCCAGATCGACGCGTCGCGGCCGCCGTAGGCCTCGGGCCACGAGACGACCGCCCATCGGTCGGCGAACAACGCCCGTTCCCACTCGAGGTGGCGGGCGAAGCCGTCTTCGGTGTCGCCGGAGCCGATCCCGTGCGGCACGTTGGCCTCGAGCCAGCCACGCGCCTCGGCCCGGAATGCTTCTTGGTCGTCGGTCCAGCGAAGGTCCACGCCGTCGATTCTGACGCGGTGTCAGATCTTCCGGAAATCGGGACCTTCGGTCGAGGAAAGCATCGACGTCGAACCCTGCCTGGTCGAACAGCGCCATCCACGTGGAGATGGGGAGGTTGAGCTCGACACCGTCATGCCCCCAGGCGGCGCAGGGTCTCCTCGGCGTCGCGGACGATCTCGGCGAGGACATCGGCGACCGTGGGCAGCGCGTCGATCACGCCGGTGACCTGGCCGGTGGGGAGGATGCCGACATCGGGCTTGCCGTCGACCATCGACGCCTTGATCAACATGGGAGCGTTGGCTGCGAGCGCGAGTTGGCTGAGCGTGAGGTCCTGGTGCTTGCGCATCGCCAGCCCCTCTTTCACGAGGTCGCGCAGCGACGTGCCGGTCTCGGACCGGAAACGGAGTGCAGCGAGCGCCGCCTTGGGGAACCGGGTGAGCGGCGACGCCTTCTCGATCTCGTCGACGACGTCGGTGCGGATGACCCGCTGCGGCGCCCCGTCGATCGCGGTGGTGACGACGGTGTCGGTCACCGACGCCGCCAGGTAGCGGAGCTTGGTCTGGGTCGGCACGCGGGACTCCTCGGTGAGGAGGAAGCGGGTGCCCATGGCGATGCCGTCGGCGCCGTAGGCGAGCGCGGCGACGAGGCCCCGACCGGAGTGGAACCCGCCAGCACCGAGCACGGGGATGTCGCCGGCCACGGCGTCGCAGACGGCGGGGAGCAGCAGCGACGTCGGCACGGGGCCGGTGTGGCCGCCGCCCTCGCCACCCTGGGCGATGACCGCGTCGACGCCCCACTCGAGCATCTTCTCCGCGTGGCGTCTCGCTCCGACGGTGGGCATCACGAGCACGCCGGCGTCATGGCAGCGAGCGATCGCCTCCTTGGACGGTGCCCCCGCGAAGCTGACCACCGACGCGCCGTTGGCGGTCACGAACGCCAGCCGCTCGACGAGGTCGGGTTGGTCGGCACGGAAGTTGACGCCGAAGGGCTTGTCGGTCTTCTCCCGCACCGAGCGGACCGCGTCCTCCAGCTGTGCGGGGGTCATGGTGACCGCGGCGAGGATGCCGAGTCCGCCGGCCGAGGAGGTCGCAGCGGTCAAGCGTGCGCCCGACACCCACCCCATCCCGGTCTGGACGATGGGGACGTCGATGCCGAAGACGTCGCAGGCTCGGGTATGGAGACGTGAATCTGACACGGTGTCAGATTCTAGGACCCGCGCGTGTCGGCGCCCGACTGCCGCTCCCGACCGACCGGTCGGTAGGCTGGCGATTCCATGAGCGCCGGGATCGAACTCTCCGCCGACGAACGCCCCCGCTGGATGCCCTCGACGGCGTTCTTGCTGTTGAACTTCGCGCCCTTGTTGATCTTCGTCACCGGTGTCAGCCGGGTCTCGCTGATCCTGTGCGCCGCCATGTACGTGACCCGCATGTGGGGGATCACCGCGGGGTATCACCGCTACTTCGCCCACCGCGCCTACAAGACGAACCGGGCGTTCCAGCTCGTGCTGGCGTTCGTCGGCGGTGCCGCGGCGCAGAAGGGCGTGCTGTGGTGGGCATCGCACCACCGTGGACACCACCGCTACACCGAGACCGAGAAGGATCCGCACACGCCGCTCAAGGGGCTCTACCAGTCGCACATCGGTTGGATCGTCACCGAACGCTGGAGCCCGACCGACTGGGAGGCGATCGACGACTTCGCCAAGTTCCCCGAGTTGCGGTTCCTGAACAAGCACGACTGGCTCGCTCCGTGGACCTTCGCGGTCGCCGCGTTCTTGATCGACGGGTTCCGGGGCCTTGTCGTCGGGTTCTTCCTCTCGACCGTCTTGTTGTGGCACGCGACGTTCTGTGTCAACTCGCTGGCGCACATCATGGGGCGACGCCGCTATGCCACCGGGGACACGTCGCGGAACTCGATCTTCGTGGCGATCATCACCGGCGGCGAGGGGTGGCACAACAACCATCACCACTACCCCCCGGCGGCCCGCAACGGCTTCTTCTGGTGGGAGTTCGACCCCACCTACTACTCGCTGCGGGTGCTCTCGTGGTTCGGCATCGTGCGCGACCTGCGGCTGCCGAACCAGAAGGTGTTGGCCGGACCGCGGGTGAAGGAAGGCGCGCTCGACGTCGGCATCCTGCGGTCCCATGTGCTCAAGGCCGGCGGCGTCACCGCCCGCTCGAAGAAGCTTGCCGCCGGGTTCCAGGACGGACTCCACGAGGGGCTCGAAGACGTCGAGGCCGCACTGCACGGATCGATCGAGACCGCGAAGCTCGCCGCTCGGAACGCACGCCGGCGAGTCGCCCCCGACGCGGGGTAGCAGTCAGCGCAGATCGCCGAACCGGGCGGGGTCGATCCCGAACGGCGAGACCACACCAGCCACCCGTTCGAGCAGCGACGCCGGGTTCATGAAGATGGCAGCGACGAGGTCGTCGGCCCACTGTTCGATCGCGTGGACGGTCTCGAGGTGGGTGAAGCCGACGCCCGGTTCCACCTTCGTGCGTGCCGCACCGATGCCGAGCGTGCCGACCGTCAGCGCTCCTTGCCAGCTCAGCGTGCGGACCAGTTGGTCGAGCGCGAACGTCCCGCCGGTGGTTCCGGCACTGAGGACGGCGACCGGGCGGTGGTGGATCGAGGAGGACCCGACGAGCCAGTCGAGAGCGTTCTTGATCCCTCCAGCGACACCCCCGGCGTACTCCGGCGCGGCGAGGAGGACACCATCAGTCGTCTCGAGGAGTGATC
Source organism: Acidimicrobiales bacterium (assembly GCA_041601775.1). Classification (GTDB taxonomy): domain Bacteria; phylum Actinomycetota; class Acidimicrobiia; order Acidimicrobiales; family Salinilacustritrichaceae; genus Salinilacustrithrix. The sequence continues at coordinate 3,796 of JBFIHN010000065.1, read as the reverse complement.
GCATGGTGGCCACGGCCTCGGGTGGGTCGTCGACCTGGGCAGGGTCGAGCATCGGTACGGAAGCGATGGGAACTTCGACGACCTGTACCGCATCGCCGCCGGACCGGATCCGCGTGGTGGCGACGTCGAGCGCCAGTCGGTTCACCGACGTCGCTCCGAGGCTCCCGCACATCGCCGCAATCCGCACACCCGAACGCTAGCGATCCGAGCTCGAGTGGCCGTCCTGCCGGAGTGGCGTCGGTCACCGACCTTGGTCCCCGTCGGCACGGGTCGTTGGGCTCTGGCATCGACATCCCCGTTCGCCATACTCGGTGGATGAATCCGGAGACGCCCGCGCGCGTGGCCGACCTGCTCGGGACACTGGCCATCGCCGGGGCGATCGCCGCTGCGGTGCTGCTGGTCGGGTTGCTGGCCCCCTCGGTCCGGGCACGTCTCCTGGCCGTGCTCGGCGGCTCGGGAACGGCGTTGGCCGCGGGCGTCGCCGCCATCGCCATGGCCGGGAGCCTCTGGTTCAGCGAGGCCGCAGGGTTCCCTCCGTGCGAGCTGTGCTGGTACCAACGCATCGCCATGTACCCGCTCGTGGTGGTGCTCGGGATCGCCGCGTGGCGAGGGGAGGGGTCGAGTCGCACCATCGCCCTGGTCCTCGCCGGAGTCGGGCTCGTCGTCAACGTCTGGCACACCATGATCGAGACCGACCCCAGCCTCGCTGGTGGCACGTGCGATCCTGACAACCCCTGCACGCTCCGCTGGGTCGAGGGACTCGGGTTCTGGACGATCCCCCGTCTGGCCGGCGTGTGCTTCGTCCTCATCCTCCTCCTCACCGCAATCGACCACCTCGCCGAATCCGGAGCCGACACATGAGCGCATCACGGAACACCCCTCCTCGCCCCTCGAACGGGCCCGACCCCAAGGTGATCGGCGGAGTCGTCGTCGGCGTCCTGGTACTGCTCGTGGCATCGATCATCTTCGTGGCGTCAGGCGACGGCGACGGCGACGACACGTCGGCCGCCGACCCGACACTGGAGTACGGGATCATCACCGTCCAGGGCGATCCGCTGCCCGCGGCCGCAGCCGACGAGGACCCGGCCGTCGGACGGCTGGCACCGACCGTGGTCAGCGAGCGTCGGGTCGGCCAGGTCCGCCTCGAGCCGGGGGTCGATGCCGAACCGACCGTCGTCGTGTTCCTGGCGCACTGGTGCCCGCACTGCCAGGCCGAGCTCCCGATCCTGGTCGAGATGGCCGACGCCGGGGCCTTCGACGGGGTCCGGACCGTGGCGGTGCTCACCAGCACCACCGAGGACCGGCCCAACTTCCCGCCGTCCACGTGGCTGGACGCCGAGGGTTGGACCGGTGACCGTCTCTTCGACGACGAGCAGTCGACGACGGCAGCCGCCTACGGCCTGTCGAGCTTCCCGATGATGGTCTTCCTCGACGCCGACGGCACGGTGGTCCAGCGACTGAACGGCGAGCAGCCCGTCGCCGCGATCACCGCAGCGGTCGACGCGATCACCGCGACCTGATCGAGGTCAGGACGGGTCGGGGACTTCCTTCTCCCGCATCGCCTCGGGGTCGATGACCTCGCGGATCAGCTCGAGTTCGTCGGCCGTGGGCAGACGCGACTCGGGGACGTCGTCCGGGATGACGAGGTCGAAGCCGGTGGCGGCGACGACGTCGTCGACGGTCACCCCGGGGTGCACCGAGCGAAGCCGCATCGTGTGGTCGTCGGACTCGAAGTCGAAGACCGCCAGGTCGGAGATCACCCGAGGCAGGCAGTGGAAACGCGCGGCGTGCTCGCCCAGAGCCGCGGCGCGGTCGTAGCCGACCCCACACACGGTGTCGACGGCCTCGACGAAGACCCGGCCCGACTGCTTCGGCACCCAGTACGACGTCTTGTCGTTGATGGTGTTGCCCGGTGCACCTCGGTACCCGAGCAACGCCACGTTGGGCTTGTCGAACGGGCCCAACGCCGCGATGTTCTGGTTGCCGAACCGGTCGATCTGGGTGGCTCCCATCATCACGTGGCGTCGTCCCGACCACACGAGGTCGAACATCCGCCGATAGGGGTTCCAGGCTTCGGTCGTCCAGGCGTCGCCGCCGTTCACCGCGACGTCGCCGGCGATCAGACGCGCTTCGCCGTCGGTCATCATCAGATCCGGAGCGAAGGTGGCGCGAGCGAGTCGGCCGCCGATCATGGGGATCGTCCCGATGGGGTTGGCGAGGATCTCGCCGTCGTCGCGGAACGCTTCGGCCACCGCCACGACACACACTTCGGCACGAGTGATGTGCTGACTCATGACGTCACCGCCTTCTGGTAGTCCGCTTCCGAGCCTGCGAGGTAGTCCGCCACGAACTGGTCCCAGGCGCCGTCGCCCTTGGCCGATCCGGCGTAGGTGCGCAGGAAGGCATCGTCGGTCTCGTGGTCGGGCACACACGACGTGGGGTGGGCGCCGTTGGGTGCTTCGACGACGCCGGTCACGAACATCCGGTTCGTGCGACGGGTGTGCAGCGGTGCCTCTGCGGCCAGTGCCTCGGTCGACAGCAGCTGCTCGCACGACACGAAGCCCATGGCTGCGGCCTCGAGCAGCAGGTCGTCGAAGTAGAGGTCGGGGCCGAAGAAGGCGGCATTGCCCCGTTCGTCGGCCCGGTTGAGGTGGACGATGGCGGCATCGAGGTGCAGGGCCTGCACGGCCACGAGCTCCTCGCCGGTCGCCCCGTCGGGCGAGGGGTAGGGCGACGTGACGGTCCGCAGCGAGGGGTCGTCGCGGAAGAGGTCGGACCCGAGGCCGACGCGGGTCGGCAGGAACGGGACGCGCCACGCTGCCGCCTGGAGGGCGAGCAGGAACATGCCCTCGTCCATCGGCCGTTCGGTCACGGTGCCGGTCTGTCGGGCGACGCGGTAGTGCGGCTCGAGCGGGACCGAGTCGTCGGAGACGAACGCGCTGATCAGCTTCGAGACCTTGCCCGAAGCGCAGAGCATCCCGACATCCGGGCCGCCGTACGAGGCGATGGTCAGGTCCGTGAGGTCGGATCGCAGGATCGCCCGGACGATCGACATCGGCTTGCGCCGTGCCGCCCATCCGCCGATGCCGATCGTCATCCCCGACTCGAGTCGCGAGATGACCTCGTCTTCTGTCATGCGTTTGTCCATTGCCGTCTCTCTGCCGGTCGTGGCTGGTACGTGGCGCCTGTGGGAGTTCGAGGCGCGGGTCAGTTCGAGGTGTCGGTCGCGCGCTTGTCGACGAACGCGTCGCGGTGTTCGTCGGCGACACCCTTCAGGTTGAGCTCGAAGGTGTAGCCCTGCTCGAAGCGGTACGACGTGTTCACGTCGACGGGGTCGATGCCGTTGAGGCACGCCTTGGCCGCACGGATCACCGTCGGTGACTTGGCGGCGATCTCACCCGCCACCCGCATGGCCTCGTCGCGTAGCTCGCTCTGGGGAACGACCGAGAGCACCGAACCGAAGTGGTGCAGCTCCTGCGCCGTCGCAGTGGTGGCGGTGTAGACCATCGCCCGCATCTTGTGCTGCGGCACCAGGCGGGCGAGATGGGTGGCGGCGCCGAGCGCGCCGCGGTCGACCTCGGGGAGCCCGAAGGTCGCGTCGTCGGCGGCGACGACGATGTCGGCGTTGCCGACCAGGCCGATGCCGCCACCCAGGCAGAAGCCGTTGACGGCGGCGACGACCGGGACCTCGCACTCGTACACGCCCTTGAAGGCGGCGTAGCAGCCGGCATTGGCGCCCACCAGCGCGTCGAAGCCGTCGGTCTCCTGCATCTCCTTGATGTCGACGCCGGCGTTG
>JBFIHN010000064.1:0-12005 GCA_041601775.1 Acidimicrobiales bacterium | reverse complement strand
CTGTTCGAGCAGTTCGGTCCGCCGGTTGCGCCACGCGTCGTCGATCGCCGTGAGGAGGTCGACGAACCCGGGCATCCCCTGACGGCCCCGGGGCGGGTAGTAGGTGCCGCCGTAGAACGGGCGCCCGTCGTGGTGCAAGAAGACCGTCATCGGCCACCCGCCACGACCCGTCATGGCCTGGACGGCGTCCATGTACACCGCGTCGACGTCCGGTCGTTCCTCGCGGTCGACCTTCACGTTCACGAACAGCCGGTTCATCACCGACGCCGTGTCGTGGTCCTCGAACGACTCGTGGGCCATCACGTGGCACCAGTGACAGGCCGAGTAGCCCACCGACAACAAGACGGGGACGTCGCGGCGTGCCGCCTCGGCCATGGCCTCGGGACCCCACGGCCACCAGTCCACGGGGTTGTCTGCGTGCTGGCGCAGGTACGGGCTCGATTCCTGCGCGAGTCGGTTCATGGCTCGACGCTACGGGTACGTCGGGTACGCCGCTACGTTGCCCGCCATGGAGATCAGACTGGACGGACAGGTCGCGCTCGTCACCGGCGCCTCGAAGGGGATCGGCAAGCAGATCGCCAAGACGCTCGCCGAGGCGGGCGCGCGGGTGATGCTCAGCTCACGCAAGCTCGAGGCCCTCGAAGAGGCTGCGGCCGACATCGACGGCGAGACCGCGGTCTTCGCCGCCAACGCTGGTGACCCCGACCAGGCTGCGGCGTGCGTCGCGGCCACGATGGAGGCGTTCGGCCAGATCGACATCCTCGTCAACAACGCCGCCACGAACCCCTACTACGGCGCCGCGGTCGACATCGACCTGCCCCGCTACGACAAGACGTTCGAGGTCAACCTCCGCGGACCGCTCGTGTGGACCCAGGAGGCGTGGAAAGCCTCGATGAAGGAGAACGGGGGAGCGGTCATCAACATCGCGTCGATCGGCGGTCTGACCGTGAGCGACGTGATCGGCATCTACGACACGACGAAGGCCGCGCTGATCCACCTGACGAAGAACCTGGCGACCGACCTGTCACCGGGCGTGCGGGTGAACGCCATCGCACCGGGCCTGGTCAAGACCGACATGGCCAAGGCCCTGTGGGAACACGGCGAGGAGGCCATTGCCCGGGCCACGCCGTTGGCGCGTCTGGGCGTGCCCCAGGACATCGCCAACGCGGCATTGTTCCTCGCCTCGGACCTGTCGTCGTGGGTGACCGGTCACACGATGGTGGTCGACGGCGGAGCGCTCATCAGCCCTCACGGGTGACCTTGCGGTCGCGCAGCGCGGCCCGACGGACCTTGCCCAACGCCGTGCGGGGCAGCGGGGCGACCTCCAACGCCTTCGGCGCGCACCAGGCCGGCAACGTCTCGCGCACCCAGTCCCGGACCTCGGCGATGGACGGTTCGGGGAATTCGTCGACGAGCTCGACCACCGCGACGACCCGCTGTCCCCAGGTCTCGTCGGGTCGGCCGATGATCGCGGCGTCGGCGATGGCCGGGTGCTCGCGGAGTCGTCGTTCGACGGGGTCCGGGTGCACGTTCTCGCCGCCGGTGATGATCATGTCGCCACGTCGACCGTCGACGCGCACGACGCCGTCGGCGAATGTGCCCAGGTCACCGGTGTGCAGCCAGCCGTGGGCATCGCAGACCGGCGAGCCGTCGCGGTAGCGCTCGGCGACCATCGGTCCGCGGACCTGCAGTTCCCCGTCGACGACCCGTATCGCGACGTCGGGCAGCGGTACGCCGTCGTAGACCACGCCGCTGCCGGTCTCGGTCATCCCGTAGGTGGCGACGCTGTTGGGTGGGCGATGCGTCGGCGGTGCGGAACCGCCGAGCACGATCCGTTCCCATCGCTCGGCGTCGATGCGTGTGAGGGCGGTCGCGACCAAGGACACGTGCGTGCAACCGGCGGCGGCCGCGTCGTCGACGGCAGCAGCGTCGAAGCCGTCGTGCACGGTCAGGCGGGTGCCGGTGTGGAACGCCCGGGTGACCACCGACAGGCCGCCGACATGGGCGAGTGGCAGGCAGGCGAGCCAGTGGTGGCGGTCCGCGTCGATGGCCAGGACGCTCGACGTGGCCACCGCCGACGCGGCGACGTTGGCATGGGACAGCGTCACGCCCTTGGGCATTCCTGTGGTGCCGCTGGTGGCGACGACGAGGGCGTCGTCGGCGCCGACGGGGTCGCCGACGCGGAGTCGGCTACGCAGGTCGGAGCTGGCAGCCCGGGGGAGGCGAGGGTCGATCGGCGCCACGGCGTCGCCTCGGTCCCACGCTCGTCGGAGTTCGTCGACGAAGTGCTGGCCCCGAGCCTCGATCGCGACCAGCACACCCATGTCCCCACGCTACGACCTGTCCACCGCCGAACGTCACCCCCCCACCCCCCAACCCCCCAACATGCTTCTGGGTGCATGATCGGGACGCTCAGTGGCAGATCTTGCACCCAGAACCTGTCGGGGGTGGTGGGAGGGGAGGGGTGGGGTGCGCGAACCTTCGTGGCGTGACCGACTCGCTTCCCTCCGGTGTCCGCGCGTGGATCGCAGGTGCGCGGGTTCGCACGCTGCCGGCAGCCATCGTTCCCGTGCTCGTGGGCACCGCCGCTGCCCGGGGCGTCGACGGCCCCCTCATCGCGTGGCGGGCGGTGGCGGCCGGCGTGGTCGCCATCGCGTTGCAGGTCGCGACGAACTTCGCCAACGACTACAGCGACGGCATCCGTGGGACGGACGATCCCGGCGCCCGCGTGGGGCCCGTGCGCCTGGTCGGATGGGGGATCAAGCCGCCGTCCGCGGTGAAGAAGGCGGCGCTGGCGTGGTTCGCGTTGGCCGGTCTCGTCGGGCTCTCGCTCGCGGTCGCGGTCGGCCCGGAGCTGATCGCCGTGGGCGTCGTGAGCATCGCCGCCGGGTGGTTCTACACCGGGGGTCCCAAGCCCTACGGCTACCTGGGCCTCGGCGAACTGTTCGTCTTCGTGTTCTTCGGCGTCGTGGCAACCGTCGGGTCGACCTATGTCCAGGTGGGGGAGGTCACCGGATTGAGCCTGCTAACGTCGGTGCCGGTCGGTCTGCTCGCGACCGCCCTGTTGGTGACCAACAACCTGCGGGACATCCCGGGCGATCGGGTCGTCGGCAAGCAGACGCTGGCCGTCCGTCTCGGCGACGCCCGGACCCGCGTGTTGTACGTCGGGATGCTGGCGGCGGTCTTCGTGTTGGTGGTGCCGATCGCCGTCGACCGGCCCCTGGCCCTCGTCGCCATGGCGGCGGTTGCGGCCGCCGTGACGCCGGCCCGTGCCGTGCTCGCCGGCGCGGCAGGGCCGGCGCTGATCCCGGTGCTGGTGGGCACCGGCAAGGTCCAACTGGCCTTCGGGGTCCTGCTCTCGATCGGGCTCGCGCTCTCGGCGTGACATCGGGCACGAGCCCTTGCCCAATTGGGCTACGCGAAGTAGAAATAATGGTGACCCGCCCCCTGGAGGAAGCTGTTCATGAGCGCGATCACCCCCCGCACGATCTCCGTCCGTCGGCCGGCCATCGACTACGTCGACCCGGCCCTGCCCAAGTACTTCGTGGCGGGCGACCCCGTGCGGAGTCACATCGCGGCGATGCTCTCGGCGGTCTTCCCCGAGGGCGAGGACTTCTTCGTGCGCAGCGTGCGCAACTACCGCGCGCAGATCACCGACCCGGAGCTGAAGAAGCAGGTGTCGGGGTTCATCGGCCAGGAGGCGCTGCACGGACGGGAGCACCGTGACTTCAACGACGCGCTCGCCGCGCTCGGCTATCCGACGACGTTCGTCGACCGCCGGGTGAAGCACGGGATGGCGATCCTCAACAAGGTGGCGCCGAAGCGGACACAGCTCGCCGTGACGGCGGCGCTCGAGCACTACACGGCGACGCTGGCCGAGGCGATCCTCACCGATGACGGTGCTCGCGACGAGTTCGTGACCGACGAGGTCCGCGACCTCTTCACCTGGCACGCGCTCGAGGAGACCGAACACAAGTCGGTCGCCTTCGACGTGTTCGAGGACGTCTGCGGCAAGCAGTACGTCCGTGTGGCCACGATGTGGGCCGTGCACGTGGGGTTCTTGGTCGGCATGGCGTCCGCCGTGTTGTTGTCGGTCGCCATGGACCCGGTGGCACGACGTCCCCGTACGTTCCTGCGTGGCGTCCGGGGTCTCAAGCACCATCCGTTCTTCAGCCGAACGGTGATCGAGCGGCTCCGCGACTACGACCGTCGCGGCTTCCACCCCGACGACCACGACACCACCGAGGTGTTGGAGCAGTGGCGCCGGTGGTACGACGGGGCGGCACTGGCCTCCTAGAGGCCGTGGTCGGCCATCCACGACCGCAGGACGACCAGGAACTCGTCGCTGCGCTCGAGATGTGCGGCGTGCCCGGCGCCGGGGATGATCGCCAGCGTGGCGTTGTCGCCGATCTCGTCGACCATGCGGCGACCGATCGTCGCGTACTTGCCGTCGAGCGCACCAGCGACCACGAGGACCGGCATCGAGAGCCGGTGGAGCTTGTCCCACGACGGGTCCTGACTGCCGGTGCCCGCCTGGATCACCGAGCTCTCGAGGCCGTCGACGGTGTTCTCCATCCGTTCGAGGAGGAACTGGTGCTCCGGGGGGAGCCCGGCGAACATCGGCGCAGCAACCCACTGCTCGAGGAACGCGCGCAGCCCGAGTTCGCGGATCCGGCGTGCGGTCGCCAGGTCGGCAGCGGCGCGTTCGGCGCGCTCGGCCGGGTCCTCGATCCCCGGTGTCGCGCCGATGAGGACGAGCCCGCGGACGAGTTCGGGATTCCCGAGCGCCAGATGGATCAGATACCGCCCACCCATCGAGTAGCCGACGTACACGGCCTCGCCGCCCTGGTCGGCGATGAGGCGCCCACCGCCGCGGAGCCCGGCCATCAGCTCCGAGGACCTGCCGTGCCCCGGAGCATCGACGCGCACGACCGTGTGGTCCCGTCGGAGGTCGTCGGCGATCGGTCCCCAGCAGTCCCGTGTCTGCGTGAAACCGTGCACCAGCACCACCGGTTCGCCCTCGCCGTCCCGGTCCGCGTGCAACCACATGGGTGGGCATGGTGACATAGACGCTCATGGACGCAGATGTCGGGTCGCCCGCGCACGGATGGAACCCGGACGTCCAGGCGACGTTCTGCGCCACGCTGGTCGACGAATGGGTCCGATGCGGTCTGACCGACGCGGTCGTGTGCCCAGGGTCTCGCTCCACGCCGTTGACGATCGCGCTCGCCGATGACGACCGTCTGGCCGTCCACGTCCATCACGACGAGCGATCCGGCTCGTTCCTCGCGCTCGGTCTCGCCGTCACCAGCGGTCGTCCCGTCGTGGTCGTGACCACCAGCGGGACCGCGGTCGTGCAGCTCCACGCCGCGGTCGTGGAGGCCGACCTCGCCGGTGTCCCGCTCATCATCTGCTCGGCCGACCGCCCCCCCGAACTCCGCGACGTGGGGGCACCGCAGACCGTCGACCAGACCCACCTCTTCGGCGGGTCGGTCCGGCACTTCGTCGACCCCGGCGTCGCCGACGGGTCGCAAGCAGCGACGTGGCGGTCGATCGCTGCCCGCGCCTGGGCCGAGGCGACCGCCGAGTGGCCGGGGCCCGTCCACCTCAACCTTCCCTTCCGCGAACCCCTGGTCGGCGCGCCGACCGCGCTGCCTCCCGCTCGTGGCGACGGACCGTGGCACAGCCGCTTCCGTGGCGGGCGTGTCGCCCCCGTGCTCGATCCCGTCTTGACGGGCGCCCGGGGTGTCGTCGTCGCCGGCCGTGCCACTCCCGACCCGGACGCCGTGATCGACCTCGCCGACCGGCTGCAGTGGCCGTTGCTGGCCGACCCGACCTCCGGTTGCGCCGGCGCCGACAGCATCGATGCGTTCGATGCGTTGCTCCGCACACCGTTCGGTGATCGCGTCCTCCCCGACGTCGTGCTCCGCACCGGTGGGGCGCCTGCGTCGAAGGTGCTCGCACAGTGGCTGGAGCGCGCCGGTGCCGAGGAGGTCGTCGTCGCCCCCACCGGCCTGTGGCCCGACCCGGGCCGTCGCGCCGCGGTGCTGCTCGACACGGTGCCGACGACCGCCGACGAGCATCGGCCGGTGCCGGAGTGGCGGGCGGCGTGGCAGTTGGCGGCAGCGACGGCTGCGGAGGCCATCGACGCGGTTCTGGCGGCAGCACCGATGTCGGAGCCGGCCGTGGCCCGTCACCTCACCCAGACGCTGCCACCGGGTGGCGTGCTCGTCGCGTCGTCGTCGATGCCGATCCGTGACCTCGAGTGGTTCGGTGTGGGGCGACGCGACCTGCGAGTGATCAGCAACCGTGGCGCGAACGGCATCGACGGCGTCGTGTCGACGGCGGTGGGCGCAGCGCTCACCGGCGCGAAGACGACGTTGCTCATCGGCGACGTGGCGTTCCTGCACGACTCGAACGGGCTGCTCGGCCTCCACGACCGGGGTGTCGACCTGACGATCGTCGTCCTCGACAACGACGGCGGTGGGATCTTCTCGTTCCTCCCGCAGCGGACGTCGCTCGACGCCGAACGCTTCGAGCGGCTCTTCGGCACTCCCCACGGTCTCGACCTCGTCGACGTGGCCCGTGCCCTGGGAGTGGACGCCACCGAGGCCGACGTCCCCGAGGCACTCGACTGGAAGCCCGGTGTCCGCGTCCACGTCGTGCGCAGCGACCGCGATGACAACGTCGCCCTGCACCGACGGATCGATGCTGCGGTGGCGACCGCGTTGGCCCCCTGAGGGTCGTTCAGGGACGCAGGATCGCCGACAGGACGGCCTGGAACTTCGCGTCGGTCTCGGCGAGTTCGGCATCGGCGTCCGAGTCGGACACCACCCCGACGCCGGCGAAGAGCCGGGCCGATGCGCCGTCGAGGATGGCGGAGCGGATACCGACCGACCACGTGCCGTTGCCGGCGCCGTCGACCCAGCCCACCGCGCCGGCGTACCGATCGCGGTCGAGACCCTCGTGGGCGGCGAGGTGCTCCAGCGCCGGGGCCAAGGGCCAGCCCGACACCGCCGGTGTGGGGTGGAGCGCGCTGACCAGTTCGAGGATCGACGCGGCCGGCTGCGACAGACGCCCTTCGACGAGCGATGCCAGGTGTTGCACGTTGGCGACGGCGACCACCGACGGCTCCGGCTCCGAGTCGACGTACGAGCAGTAGGGCAGGAGGGTCTCCCACACCATGTCGATGGTGATCTGGTGCTCGGCACGGTCCTTGGCCGACGCCAGGAGCGAGGCCGCGAGGCGAGCGTCGGTCGACGGGTCCCCGCCCCGGGGCGCCGTGCCCGCCATGGGGTGGGCGTGGACCATGTCGCCCGATCGCGACACCAACAGCTCGGGCGACGCGCCGACCATCGACCCGACGGCGAAGCTGAAGCATCCCGGGAAGCTGCGACGGAGCCGGCGCAGCAGGTCGAGGCGCGAGATGGGTGCGTCGGCAGTGACGCGCAGCTCTCGGGCCAGGACCACCTTGTCGAAGGCGCCGTCGGCGATGCACTTGGTGGCGAAGCGCACCGAGTCCTTCCACCAGCCCGGGTCCTGGACCGCCTGCACCTCGAAACGTCGGGCACGAGGTTCGTCGACGACGGGAGCGAGGACACGGTCGGTGACGTCCTCGCCGTCGGCGCCCACATGCGTCACCCAGCGCGAGCCGTCGGCTGCTCTGCCGACGAGGACACGGGGGACCACGAAGGTCGTCGCCGCCGACGGATCGAACGGGATGGCGGCGAAGGCCACGGGGCCGGTGCCCGGTCGACGGACCTCGTCGTCGACGGCGATCTCGGCCAATGCCTCGGTGACGACCGCCAGCGAGTCGGGGTCGGTCGCCGGTACGTCGATGCGGAGGGCCTCACCCCGTCCGGCCAGGCCGTCGGCTCCCTTCTCGAACACCGACCCGTCGACACCGGCCACGTCGAGGAGGTCGACGTCGGCGTCGAGGCGCCGGGTGCGAGCAATGGTCACCGGACGCGGGTCCCGGTGTAGAGCTGGCTGATGCCCTGGGTCAGCAGCGTGCGCTCGACGTCGATGAAGCCGGCATCGACGATCTGGCGTCGGACCTCGGCCGGCTCGGGGAGGTAGGCGACCGACTTCGGCAGATACCGGTACGCCGCCTTGTTCGACAGCAGCCCGCCGATGAGGGGCACCACCTTGCCGAAGTAGACGGAATGGCCCCACTTGAGGACGGCGTTGGGAGGTTCGGCCACGTCGAGGAGGGAGATCCGGCCGCCCGGGCGGAGGACGCGCGCGAGCTCGGCGAAGAGCGGCTCGAGCGCGACGAAGTTGCGGAGCGCGAAGCCACAGGTGACGCCGTCAATCGAGTGGTCGGGGAACGGCAGCACCAGGCCGTCACCGTGCACCAGCGGGGCGTCGGTGCGCGCCGCGGCGAGCATGCCGAACGACAGATCGACGCCGATCGGTCGGAATCCGGCGTCGGTCAGGTCACGACACATGTCACCGGTCCCGCAGGCGAGGTCGACGACCACGGCGCGCGACCCGAGGTCGAGTGCCCGGATGGCCCGTCGCCGCCATCCGACGTCGAGGCGGAACGTCATGATCCGGTTCACCAGGTCATAGCGCGGGGCGATCGTGTCGAACATCGCCCGGACCGCAGCGGCCTTCGCATCACCCTCGGGGAGGTCGTCGGCATCAGGAAGCGCGGTCGGCGTGCTCACGTCCCGATCCTATGGAGCGATCGCTCGATCCATCGCGTCGGTGCCTCGCCCGTAGAGTCGTCGCATGTCGGCGAAGGCCCATTTCCGCATCGCGGGGATCCCCGTGCGGATCGAGCCGGTGTTCTGGATCGCCACGGTGTTCCTCGCGTTCAACCTGCAGGACGCCCGTCTCATCATCACCTGGGTCGCCGTGGTCCTGGTGTCGATCCTGGTGCACGAACTCGGCCACGCATTCGCCCTGAAGGTCTACGGGCAACCGTCGAGCATCGTCCTGCACGGCTTCGGTGGTGTGACGCTCTCGCAGCGCCAGCTGTCGAAGGTGCAGAGCATCGTCGTCTCGCTCGCCGGTCCGGTCACGGCGCTGGTGGCGCTGGGCATCCCGGCGCTGCTGATCCGCGACAGCGACTACGGGCTCGAACTCGCCGAGACCTACCGATTCGGCGGCGGCGGGTTCGGCCTGTGGCCCGTCCTGTTCTTCGCGGTCTACGTGAACATCTGGTGGTCGATCGCCAACCTGCTCCCGATCCGGCCGCTCGACGGCGGTCACGTGATGACCGAGCTGATCGGCATCCAGCGGGCGCGGATCCTCTCGATCATCGTGGGTGGGGGAGCCGCGATCTGGGCCTACCTCCACGCCGACGAGGGCTTCCGGTATGCCGCGCTCTTCGCGGCCTTCCTCGCGTTCATCAACTTCTCCGAGTACCGCCGCGCGGCCCAGGGCACGGCCGGACCGTCGGCCTTCGACGTCGCGCCGCCACCGACGGAGTCCGGCCGATCGGGACGCGACGCGCGACCGCGACGCGGATCGGACCGTCGCGGCGGCCGTCCCACCGTCCCACCGCGACGAGCCGCCGACCCGACGGTCTCGCAGCTGGCCGGCAGTGTCGATCCCGCCGCGGCCGAGTCCTTCGCCTGGAACCTGCTCCGTCGTGGTGACGTCGCCGGGGCCCGACGGGTGTTGCAGCGGGCCACGGGCCCCGCCGGTCCCTTCGTCGGCCCGACCGTCGCCCTGGCCGCCGGGGAGGGCACCGACGGGCTCGTCGCGGCCTACCTCGCCAACCCATCGGGTCCGTCCAACCTGGTCCCGGCGACGATCGCCGCCGACACGGGCGACGCCGTCACCCTGGCCCGGTTGCTCGCCGGTCGAGGCGTCAGCGGACTCGAAGCGGCCGTCAGCCTCCAGACCCACCTGCACTACGCCGAGCGGTTCGACCACGCCGCGGCCGTGGGCGAGGTGGTGTTCTCGGTCTCGGGGACGAACGCCCAGGTGGCCTTCGACACCGCGTGCTCGTGGGCCCGAGCAGGCGACGCCGGCCGGTCCCTCGAGTGGATCCGACGGGCCATCGCCGCGGGCTTCGCCGCTCCCAAGCTGCTCGACGGTGAGCCGGACCTCGAGTCGACCCGTCGACATCCCGACTGGACATCGGTGCGCGACGGCGCCTGACCGTCTCGCTGGCCGTGGGTCCACCGGCCGCCAGGACGAGCGACGCCGACCGCCCCCAGGCCGCCCTGGGGGATGCGCCTGGTTGTGCGGGCGGGTGCCAGGGCGGATGGTGGGGGAATGCCGAGGACCCTGCGCTTCCCGAGCCCATCGAGCTATGTCTGCCCCGTCTGCGCCGCGCCGCTCACGGATCTTCCCTGTACGACCTGCGGAGCCGATCTCCGGCGTCCGGAGGGGGCGGAACTCCTGCGTGTCGACGGCGAGCTCCACCGCCTGTCGCTGGAGCGTGATGCGCTCGTGGGCGCGCTGTTGCGCCCGGTTCCTCCGGCCGTCGACCGGGCCGTCCCCTCGCCGCCACCGCCCCCGCCTTCACTGTCACCGGCGCCGGTGCCGTCCGATGCGGGCGCGAGTCGGCGTCCGTCGCGCTGGACCGTCGCCGAGATCCTCGTCGGCCTCGGTGGACTGAGCCTCGTTGCCGCGGTGGTCGTCTTCGCCGCCGTGGCCTGGTCGGACCTGGCGGCATGGGCGCAGGGGGCACTGCTCATCGGCGCGACCGCTGCGGTGCTGGGAACTGCGGTCACGTGTCACCGACGGGGGCTGCGGGCCACCGCCGAGTCGCTCGGGATGGTCGCCACGACGCTGGCGCTCGCCGATGTGGAGGTCGCTCGATCCGCACTCGACGGGGTGGTGCCGGTCCGGACCGTCTGGTCGGCCGGCCTCGCCGTCGTCGCGGTCTCGGCGCTCGCGCTCGGCCGACGCGTCGGCCTGCGTGGCATGGCGACCGCTGGTACCGCGATCGCGTTCCTCCCCGTCCCCCTGTACGCCGCCGGCTTCGGTGTCGACCTCGCCGTGGCCTGGGTACTCGGAGGGCAGGCCGTGCTCGCCGCCGTCGTTGCCGGCTCCCTCGCGGCCGCGCCCACCCGCAGTGACGTGGACGCCTCCCTCGAACGATCGGTGGTGGTGACCGGGTCGGTGGTGTCGTGGGCGCTCGCCGCGGTCGTCGGTGTCGGCGACGCGATCGACGTGGTGATCGACCTCGACCGGGCGCCCGTGGGGGCGTGTGCGCTCCTCGCCGCACAGGCGACGGCGTCGGTCGCGGTCGGGCACCTCCGACGGCTGCGGGCCCTCACCGTCGCCGGCGCAGCCCTGGCGTTCGTCCCGACAGCGCTCTTCGCCATGGGCGCGGGCACCGGCTCCGTCGTCGCCGCCGTCCTCGTGGGACAGAGCGCTGTCGGCGTCGCCGCGGCAGCCGTCGTCCGGCGCCGCTCCGGCTCCGGCGGGGGAGCGCTCCACCACGTTCTCGACGCCGGCGCCGCCGTGGCGGCCGTCGGCGCGGCAGCGGTCGCGATCGTCGTGTCCGTCGACTCCTGGTGGCTCGACGGGGCGTCGGTGTCGGTGACCGCAGCCGCCACCTTCCTCGCGCTGGCCGCCGTCGCCGTCGGCGGCGCTCGGTTCGCGCGCTGGCAGCGCACGACCACGTCGCTGGTCCTCGTCGCTGGTGTGCTCGCGGTCCTGGTCGCCGCTGCGCTCGCTCGCGCCACCGCTGACGGCGCGGTCATCACGACCACCGTCACCCTGACCGCGGGCGTGGTCGCCCTGGTCGCCGCCGCGTTGGTCCGCCTCGACCGGCACCATCCCTGGGCGTCGGCGATGGGTGCTGCGGCGCTCAGCGTGGCGGTGTTGGGCCTGGCTCCCGCCGCGGCCGGCGGAGCTGCGGCTGTGGCCCTGACCGACGTCGTCACCTCGTCCACCGACGCGCCCGCAGCCACGACGTTCCGCGACCACCTCGCCGGGGCGCCGTCGATCGTCGCCGACGACCTGCCGGGGACGGCGACGATGGCCCAACTGCTGGCCCTCGCTGCCGTCGCGCTCGCAGGGATCGTCGTCGGCCG
>JBFIHN010000063.1:0-12154 GCA_041601775.1 Acidimicrobiales bacterium | reverse complement strand
CCCGACACGACGATCGACCCGTCGATCGGCGACGGCGACCACGATCGTTTCGCCCACATCTGTCGCAAGGAAGACGTGACCCGCGCCTACATCACCGGCGAGGCGATCGAGGCGCTGTGCGGCAAGAAGTGGGTGCCCACCCGCGATCCGGAGAACTATCCGGTGTGCGAGGCGTGCAAGAACGCCATGGGCAAGATCAACAACGCCGGCGACAACTAGTCGACATCGCACGACCGGCCCGTCCAGGCCATTCGCAGCGTTCGGAACGTACCGATCGGCACGTTGCGCATCGTTTTCGACGTGGAACGTACCGATCGGCGCGTTGCGGACAGGTCGTCGTGCCCGACAGGTGGTCAGTCGAGGCGGCGGAGGTCCCGGGCGAAGCGCTTGGCGTTGCCGACGTAGTGGTCGGCCGACACCTTGATCATCAGCGGGTCGACCGAGTCGAGGCGCAACTTCGCGGGGATTCCGAGCGCCATGGCCCCGGAGGGCACTTCGAACCCTTCGGTGCACACGGCATTGGCGCCGACGAGACCGCCCGAACGGACGATCGCGTTGTGCAACACGACGCTGCCCGACCCGACGAGTGCGTCGTCCTCGATGGTGCAGCCCTCGAGGTGGACCATGTGGCCGATCACGCAGCCGTTGCCGACCCGGGTGTTGGCCCATTCGGTCGTGTGGATGATCGAACCGTCCTGGATCGACGTCCGCTCGCCGACGAAGATCGGTCCCGAGTCACCCCGCATGACCACGCCCGGCCAGATCGACGACTCGGCGCCGATCCGGACGTCGCCGATCACCACCGCGTCGGGGTGGACGTAGGCATCGCTGGCGATGGTGGGTTCGAGGTCGCCGAGTGCATAGATGGCCATGGCGTCATCCTGTCCGACGGAGGCGGCCGCGCCACGAATCGGTCCGGTGACGGGCGACGGTCCTGGCCTGCGACCGCACCCGTCGGCTCCGGCTCGACAACCGGGAGAGGATCACGAGGATCGGGAAGATCTCGAGTCGGCCGGCGAGCATCATCACCATCAGCAGTGCGCGCGCCGGTCGGCTGAAGACCAAGAAGTTCGATGCCGGGCCGGCTTCGCCGAGACCAGGGCCCATGTTCCCCATGACCGACGCCGCCCCGCCCACCGACTCCGGGAGCCCGCTGCCCATCACTGCGAGGGCGACTGTCCCGACCAGGATGATGAAGACGTACAGCAGGGCGTACCCCACGACGCGGTCCACGGTGCGTTTCGGGATGACGTCGTCGCCGAGACGGAGCGGCAGGACGCCTCGTGGATGGCGCACCCGGGCGATCTCCCGTCGGGCGAATCGGAACAGCACCCGCACGCGGATCAGCTTCAGTCCGCC
Organism: Acidimicrobiales bacterium; assembly: GCA_041601775.1. Lineage (GTDB taxonomy): Bacteria > Actinomycetota > Acidimicrobiia > Acidimicrobiales > Salinilacustritrichaceae > Salinilacustrithrix. The sequence goes on along the minus strand of JBFIHN010000063.1, from coordinate 10,795 downwards.
CGCTGTCGAACCGGCCATGCCACCGGAGATCATGAGGGCGAGCAGGAGCAGCTGGGAGGCCGCGCCCCACTGGACGTAGTCGACGGTGCCGAAGCCGGTCGAGGTGATGAGCGTGGCGACGTTGAACGCGCCGTCGCGGAAGGCAGTCGCGAACGGGACGCCTTCCTGGAGCCAGTGCAGGAGCGTGATCATGACCGTGAAGGCCACGAACACCTGGAGGTAGTAGCGGAACATGGTGGAGTGTCGATAGGCGCCGCGGTCACCGGTCAGGAATCGGTAGTGCAGGGTGAAGTTGGTCGCGCCGTAGAGCATCAAGACGATGAGGACGGCTTCGATCAGCACCGAGTCGAATGCGGCGATCGAGTTGTTGTACGGCGACAACCCGCCGGTCGACACGACCGTGAAGGCGTGGGTGACGGCGTCGAAGGGCGACATCCCCACGGCGAAGAGGATCGCGATCGAGATGATCGTGAAGGCGCCGTAGACGAACCACAGTCGCTTGGCGGTCTCGGACACGCGTGGGGCGAGGCGGTCGGCGCTGGGTCCGGGCGCCTCCGCCCGCAGCAGGTCCATGCCACCGATGCCGAGGAACGGGAGGATGGCCACCGCGAGCACGACCATGCCCGTCCCGCCGTACCACTGGGTCATGCTCCGCCAGAACAGGACGCCGCGGGGGGCGTCCTCGATCGGGTCGAGCACCGTCGACCCGGTTCCGGTGAACCCGGAGATCGACTCGAACAACGCGCCGTCGATGGTCGGGAACGCTCCGGCGAGCGCGAACGGCACCGCGCCGCCGACCGCGGCCACCATCCAGGTGGCCCCCACGGCCACGAACGTCCCGCCCGCACTCGTCTTGTCGGGAAGCGACGTCGTCCGCCACAGCACCGCCCCGACGGCGGCGACGATCCCGGCGGCGAGGAAGAGCGACGCGGTCTCGTCACCTCCGGCGCCGGCCTCGACGCCGGCCGAGAGCAGGATCCCGGCGGCGACGAACAACAACGCCGCCCCGCCGATGTGCGCGGCGAGGTTCGGAATCCGACGCGAACGTGTCGCGAATCCGCTCGAGTCGTGTTCGTGCGTCGTCACCTCTTGGTGACGGTATCTCCCGGGCGCACGGTGCCTTCGACCACGACCTTCGCGTTGACCCCGCGGAGGTGCAGTTCCTTGCCGACGGGCGAGTTCACGAACCGCAGCGCGTCCTGCCCGAACCGCTCCCGGAACTTGGGACAGCCGTTGTGGGGTTGGTCGGTGATCTCGATGACGGCATCCCCGATCGCCAGCCGGGTACCGGCCGGGGCGTTGGCCTCGCTGAGGTCGAAGTCGACGTAGAGCTGGTCACCGGCCAGCGCCATACGGTCCGGGTCGACGGCGATGAAACGACCCAGCCGTGCGTTCATCACGTTGAGCTGCATGTCGGGGTGCGACGAACCGTCCTCGGTCCGCTTGCTGCCCCGCACCTTCCAGGTGTCCCCGGCGACACCGTCCTCGAAGGTCAAGCGCGCCTCGTCGAGCACCTCCCGTGCACCCTCGGCCGGTCGGCGGACCACGAGGTCGAGTGTCCCGTCGTCGGCGGGCGCCGCCCGGAAGTCCGCCAGCGCGGCTTCGAGTTCCTCGGTCGTGCGCGTGCCCATGGTCCGAGTCTGGCCCAGAGGATGCGTGAGGGCTGCGGGAGTTGTCGGCGCAGCCGGACAACGCCGGAAGCGAGGAGACCCGTCAGGGGTGACGAGCGGCCTTGTGTTCGGCCACGACGCGGTCGATCACCGCGCGCAGGACATCGGAGACCATGCTCTCGTCGAGGTCGAACTCGTTGGCCAGGCGCCGGATCTTGGCGTCGATCTGCGACTCGCGGAGCGCGTCCTGCGGGGGGAGCCCGCGGTCGGCCTTGATGCGCCCGACCTGCCGGGTGATGCGGAAGCGTTCGGCCAGCAACTCGACGAACCGTTCGTCGACGGCATCGATCTCACGGCGCAGCGTGTCGAGCTCGTCCGGCTGGTCCATACGGCCTCCATGGTGCCCCGGCGACGGGACGAAGACGAAGTCTTCGATCGCTCCGACGGCTGCATCTTCTGTATCTGCGGCCACTTCTGGTGATTTTGCTCAAGGTGGCCTGATTCCCGGCCGATCTCTAGTGCTAACGACCTATGACATCTTCCCCCGCCCCCGCACAAGCCGAAGCCCCGGCCGAATCCGCAGACACGGTGATCGAGCTGGACGGCACCGATGGCGTCCTCGATCTCGTCGATCGACGCCGGGTGTTGCTCCACGTGGTCTTCGGTGTCGACGTACCGGCGACGGCCACGGACGAGGTGTTCACCCCGCCGGTGGCCGACGCCGTCTTGCGTCGCGACTCCGTCTAGCTCAAGACGCTGCTTCGCGGTCCTTGGCGACCTCGTCGAGCATCTCGTACTCCTCGCCGGTGTCGACCCAGTCCTCGAACTGTGTGACGCCGAGCGTGTCGAAGCGCTTGCGGAGCCATCCGTCGTTGGCGTCGAGCAGGCCCAGCTTCTTGCAGTTGGGCACGATCTTCGAGAACAGCAGCTGCTGGAACGGGTCCTCGTTCTTCAGCTCGGGGTCGTCCTGCTTGAAGATCGAGATGGCCTCCTTGACCGGGACGCCCATGCGCTCCCAGACCTCCTGCTGGAGGAAACGGTCGCGCATGCGGACCGCGGCCTCGAAGGCGAACTCCTGGCGGTCGAGCATCTCCTTGTCGGAGAGGCCCTCGTAGTACTCCTTGAGCGACAGCACGCCGAAGGCCACGTGACGGGCCTCGTCGGACATGACGTAGCGGAGGAGCTGCTTGAGGAGCGGATCGTCGGTGGTCTGCATCGCCATGCCGAAGGCGGCGAGGGCGAGGCCCTCGACCATGATCTGCATGCCGAGGTAGGTCATGTCCCACCGGCTGTCGTTGATGATGTCGTCGAGCAACATCTTCAGGTGGTGGTTGATGGGGTAGTGACCCGAGAGCTTGGTGTCGAGGTACTTGGCGAAGACCTCGACGTGGCGGGCCTCGTCCATGACCTGGGTGGCGGCGTAGTACTTGGCGTCGATCCACGGGACGGTCTCGACGATCTTGGCGGTGCAGAGGAGTGCGCCCTGCTCGCCGTGCATGAACTGGCTGAGGCTCCAGTTCTGCTGCTCGATGGCCATCTCGCGCCACTTGGCGTTGTCCCACTTGGCGAACGACGTGCCGGTGAAGTCGGCGCCGAGCGCCTCCCAGCCCTCGACCGTCGGAGTCATGACGCTCTCGGCGGCGAGCTTCTCCTGGTCGACCTCGATGGACCAGTCGAGATCGGTCTCACCGTTCCACTGGCTGTTCTTGGCCTTCTCGTAGAGCTTGATCAGCGGCGGCCGGCTGCGCTCGTAGTCCCAGGTGAACAGCGCGTCGGCGTTGTCCTGGACCGTGTGGATGACCTCTTCCTTGTCGGTGTTGGTCATGGCGAGGATCGCGTCGAGGTCGTCGACGTCGTCGCGGCCGAGGATGTCGGCGTCGGAACGGGTGCTCATCAGGAATTCCCCCGGGAATGGTGCGGCTGTCAAAGGCGATAATAACGATAGTTATCGCGTCGGATCCCCGCAAGGGGTGGCCGCGGTGCGGTGCCAGGGGAGCGCGGTCTTTTCGGACCGACGACGCGGAGACCGTCCTAGGGTCCGGCCGTGCACGACGACCGCGAACTTGCCGAAGCGAGGATTCGTCGGACGATCCGGGAACGGATCCGGCCGGCGGTGTACGGCGGGCGGGTGCCCTTCGAGGTCACGGCGTGGCAGGTGCCGGGGGAACCGGTGCCCGTCGCCCAGGCCCGTGCGGCCGCCTTCGCACCGTTCGAGATCGGTGATCGGTGGGGCAGGCCGTGGGGCACGACGTGGTTCCGTCTCCAGGGGCGGGTGCCGGAGGAGTGGGTCAACAAGACGGTCGAGGCACGCATCGACTTCGGCAACGGTGTCGGTGCCGGCTTCCAGTCGGAAGGGCTGCTGTACCGGACGGCGGGCGGCGGACCGATCCGAGGACTCCATCCCTTCCACCAGGCGGTCCCGGTCGGCCTGGTCGCGGACGAGGACGGTGTCGTCGACGTGCTGGTCGAGGCGGCCGCGAACCCCACCATCGCGGTGTCGCACCAGCCCACCCCCCTCGGCGATCCCGCGACGTCCGGCGATGCCCTGCTCTACCGGTTGAACGCCGCCGAACTCGCCGTCCGACACGACGAGGTCTGGCACCTCACCCTCGACCTCCAGGTCCTGACCGGCCTGATGCGGGAGCTCGGCACCGACGATCCCCGGCGCTTCGAGATCCTCCGCGGCATCGACGCGGCGATGGACGCACTGGACCTCGACGACGTGTCGTCGACGGCCACCGCGGCCCGCGTCGCGTTGCGGCCGCTCCTGCAGCGCCCGGCCGCCGACCATGCCCACCGCATCTCCGCTGTCGGCCACGCCCACATCGACTCGGCCTGGCTGTGGCCCCTGCGCGAGACGCGTCGCAAGTGCGCCCGCACGTTCTCGTCGGCCGTGACGCTGATGGACGCCTATCCCGAGTACAAGTTCGCGTGCTCGCAGGCGGCGCAGTACGAGTGGATCGAACAGGACCACCCCGAGCTCTTCGACCGCATCCGCGAAAAGGTCGCTGCCGGCCAGTTCATCCCCGTGGGGTCGATGTGGGTCGAGGCCGACGCCAACCTCCCCTCCGGCGAGTCGCTCGCCCGTCAGTTCGTCTGGGGAAAGCGGTACTTCGCCGACACCTTCGGCGTCGACACGCGCGAGGTGTGGATCCCCGACGTGTTCGGCTACTCGGCGGCGCTGCCCCAGCTCATGCGCCAGGCGGGATGCGACCACTTCCTCACCCAGAAGCTGTCGTGGAACCAGACCAACGACTTCCCCCACCACAGCTTCCGGTGGGAGGGGCTCGACGGGTCGCAGGTCTTCACCCACTTCCCGCCGGCCGACACCTACAACGGCGAGGTGATCGCTCGGGAGCTGGCCTTCGCGGTCCGGAACTTCCGTGACAAGGGCCGGGCGACCCGCTCGATGTACCTGTTCGGTCACGGTGACGGCGGCGGCGGGCCGACCCGCGAGATGCTCGAACGGGCGCGACGGGTGCGTGACCTCGACGGACTCCCGAAGGTCGACATCGAAGCGCCGTCGGCGTTCTTCGCAGCCGCCACCGCGGAGTACGCCGACGCGCCGGTGTGGCGCGGCGAGCTGTACTTCGAGATGCATCGGGGCACCTACACGTCGCAGGCCAAGACCAAGTGGGGCAACCGTCGGGGCGAGCTCGCCCTGCGAGAACTCGAGCTGTGGACCGCACTCGACGCGACACCACCGCTGGCCGAGCTCGAACGGCTGTGGAAGGTGCTGCTCCTGCACCAGTTCCACGACATCATCCCCGGGTCGTCGATCGCCTGGGTGCACGACGACACCGAGGCTGCCCACGCCGCACTCCTCGACGAGTGCGAGGCTCGCATCCACGACGCGGTCACCACGCCGGGGCAGACCGTGGCCGCGAACGCCGGGCCCTTCGACTTCGTCGGTGTCCTCGGTGACGAGCCGGTGTGGGCCGATGCGCCCGCGGCCGGTGTCGGCAGCGTGATGGCCGGCCGACCCGCCGGCGTGGACCCTGTCGCTGTCCACCAGACGCTGATGGAGACGACGCTCGACAACGGCCTCGTGCGGGTCGTCATCGCGGGCGACGGCACGTTGTCGTCGGTGCGCGATCTCCGGGCCGACCGCGAGTGCCTCCGCGGTCCGGGCAACGTGCTCCAGCTGTTCCCCGACCATCCGAACACCTACGACGCGTGGGACGTCGAGAGCCACACCCTGCGACAGGAGCCGGTCCTGCTCACCGCGGTGGAGTCGATCGACGTCGTCGAGGACGATCCGCTCCGCGTCGCGGTCGCCGTCCACCGTCGCTTCGGCGGCTCGACCCTGACGCAGACCTACGTCCTGCGGGCGGGCAGTGCCCGGCTCGACATCGTCACGGACGTCGACTGGCACGAGGACGAGAAGCTGTTGAAGGCCGCGTTCCCGCTCGACGTGCGCGCCGACGATGCCCGATACGACATCCAGTACGGCCACGTCCGCCGTCCGACCCATCGCAACACGTCGTGGGACGATGCTCGCTTCGAGGTCTGCGGCCACTTCTGGGCCGACCTCGCCGAACCCGACTTCGGCGTCGCACTCCTCAACGACGGCAAGTACGGCCACGACTGCCTCGACTCGACCATGCGGCTCACGTTGTTGCGGGCCCCCAACTACCCCGACCCCGACGCCGACCGAGGGTCACACCACTTCACCTACGCGTTGGTGCCCCACGGCGCGTCGTTGGGACCGGTGCTCACCGAGGCATGGGCGCTCAACCTCCCGCCACGTCTGACCACCGGCGCACAGCGCCGATCGATCGTCGCGGTCGACCACCCCGGGGTCGTGGTCACGGCGGTGAAGGCCGCCGACGACGGGTCGGGCGACCTGGTCGTGCGGTGTCACGAGGCCTTCGGGGGACGGGCTCGCGCCACGATGACGTTCGGGACACGGGTGTCGACGGCCGTCGCCTGCGATCTGTTGGAGCGTCCCGACGGCGAGGCGGAGGCGGTCGTGGGGTCGGGCCTCGCGCTGGACCTGAGACCCTTCGAGGTCCGGACACTGCGCATCCGACGGACGTGACCGGTCCTGGTCAGGGGTGGAGGACGAAGTCGTCGACGGCGGTCGTGTCCGGCACCGGGACCGTGCGCCGGGTCCGGTGCCAGACGTGGCACGACGTCGCCACGACGGCGGCGACGACGTTGCCGAACACGAATGCCGTCGTCGCGCCATCGAGCCCTTCATCGGGCACCAGGGCCAGGGCCGGGATCAGGATCGCCGTCGTCAGGGTGACGGTGATGACCACGGTGTCGATGTTGCGATGCAGCACGCGGGCCTCGGTCAGGTACACCGAGGTGATCGCCCACGGGATGCATGCCAGGATCAGCGGGGTGAGGACCCGGGCGGCATCGGCGTAGTCGTCGCCGTAGACCGTGGTGACGAGGTCGTGTCCCACTGCGGTCATCGTGGCCGCCACGGCCATCAGGGCGGTGGTGATGCCCAGGATCAGGCGGACCTGACCGCGGAGGTCCCTGCCGTCCTTGCCGCCTTCGGCGAGCAGCGCCTGCCCGATCGCCATCGGGACGTAGAGGCCGACCGCGGTGATGCCCCACGCCACGTAGAACGAGGCGTTCTGGTCGGGGTCGACCGACAGCAGGACGATCACCGGCAACACGAACTGCGGCGCCTGGTAGGCGAGCGTCGACAGGTAGTTGACCGCCGAGTACCGGATCGCCGCCCGACGGCGCGTGGGCAAGGGGAACAGTCGGTGTCGCCCGCCGGTGATGCGTGGCATCCACGCCACGCCGGCCACCCCCGTGAGGATCAAGGGGGCGATGGCGACGGCGAAGAGGTGCACCGCATCCGCACCGTTGCTGGGGGTCACCAGCAACGCCAGGCGGACGATCCCCACGATGGAGATGCGCCAGAGGATGAGCGACCAGCGCCGGACGGTCATCCACCGCACGTCGACGATCTGCGTCAGCGTCGAGCCGGCCGAGCCGGCGAGGAACAACGCCGGTCCGGCGATCGGATGCCAGTCGGTCAACGTCCGTGTGGCCTGGGTGTCCACGACCACCAGGTAGCCCGCGGCCACGACGGCGGCCGACACGACGGAGGCCACCACGCCCCAGGTGAAGACGCCGTGCGACTCCTCGCTGCGGTCGGGTGCGAACCGGGCGAGGGACACCTGGAGTCCCAGACCCGACAGGTAGGCGATGAAGAGGATCGACGTGAACAGCGCGGTGGCCTGGCCCACGTCGTCGGTGGTGTCGATACGCGCCGCGGCCAGCCAGAACAACGCGCCGGACAGTGCCTGCACGGCGGCGCCGATCACCAGTGCCGCCGATCCGGCGAGGAGGTGGCGGTGGTCGCCGGCGCGGCCGCTCAGCCGGGCCCGACGGGATGCGGGGGTCGCGTCAGACCTGTCGGGGGCGGCCATCTGCGCCGACGTTACTCCTGGCCGAACGTTCCCCTGAGGTGCGAGCTGCACACGTCGGCAACCAGTTGTTCGACCGGAGGCCACGGGAAGTTCGGCTTCGAGATCAGCAGCGACGTGACGCCGTGCATGGCGGTCCACAACAACACCGAGGCCTGGAACGGATCGCGGTCGATGTCGAGTTCGGTGATCACGTCGGCAACGACGCGGACCAAGGCCATGAACGATCCCTCGTCGCCGAGCACCTGGCCTTCGTAGGTCTCCGGCGTCCAGTCCGAGTGCGCCATGAACATGATCCGGTACGCCTCGGGGTGGGCGAGGCCGAAGTCGACGTAGGCACGCCCACACGCCTGGAGCCGTGCGGTGGCGTCAACTTCCAGCGCCATCACCGCGTCGAGGTGCTCGTGCAGGCGGGTGAACTGGAGCGAACAGACCTCGAACAGCAGCGCCTGCTTGTCGGTGAAGTGCCGGTAGATCGCCGGCGAGGTCACGCCCACCCGCTCGGCCACGGCGCGGATCGAGACCGACTCCTCGGAGCCGGTCTCGATGAGGAGGTCTTCGGTGGCGTCGAGGATCTCCTGGCGGAGCCGGCGTCCTTCGCCGCGTCGGGAACGGGGCCGGATCGTGGAACTCACGGCTCCCCGCGCTCGCCCGGGGGCACGCGTCCAGCGGCGACGAGGGGACGCTCCCGGCGGCGGGCGGGCGGGGTCGCGTGTCCGTTCGTCGTCCCGACCGTGGAGGTGCCCAGGATCTCGGGTTCGAGGTCGATGTGTTCGGACACGCCGAAGCGGTCGTGGAAGCGACGCAAGGGAGCTGGGGCCCACCAGTTGGCCCGATCGGCCATGGCCATGAACGCCGGGACGAGCGTTCCCCGGATGATGAACGCGTCCATGAGCACGGCGAGCGCGAGACCGAGCCCGAAGAGCTTGATGAAGCGGACGTCGCTGGTGGCGAAGGCCAGGAACACCACGGCGATGAGCACCGCCGCGGCGGTGACGATGCGGCCGGTCTTCTCGAGGCCGACGGCCACGGCCTGGTGGTTGTCTCCGGTCCGGTCGTACTCCTCCTTCACCCGAGACAGGAGGAAGACCTCGTAGTCCATCGACAGACCGAAGGCGACGCAGAACATGAGGATGGGTGAGCTCGCATCGGTGCTGCCGACCGCGGTGAAGTCGAGGATCCCCGACAGGTTGCCGTCCTGGAAGATCCACACCATCGCGCCGAACGTGGCCGTGAGGCTCAAGACGTTGAGGACGAGTGCCTTGAGGGGGACCACGACCGAACCGAACATCATGAACAACAAGACGAAGGTGATGCCGGCGATGAGCGCCAGCGCCAGCGGCATCGCGTCGAGCAGTCCGTCCTTGGTGTCGACGAGCTGTGCCGACACCCCGGTCACCTGGATGTCGAAGGGGGCCGGGGTGGCCCGGATCGCCCGGGCGAACGCCTCGCCCTCGAGCGAGTTGCCCTCGACCGAGGGGACGACGGAGAGGAACGTCGCATCGCTCCGTGCATAGCGGCCGGTCAGGAACTCGTTCGGGTCGACGACCCGGATGCCGTCGAAGTAGATGCCGGTCGATGCGTCGACCCGGGCGACGTCGTCGCCCGTGGAGAGCCTCGCCGCGTACTCGTCGATCGCCGCGGCGACGTCGGGATCGGCCGGGTCGCCGATGTCGACCGCGACGACCGATGCTGCGTTCGACTCGCCGGAGTCGAACTCGTCGCGGATGATGTCGGTGGCGACGCGAGACGGCGCGTCGGCCGGGAGGACACGATCGTCGGGCAGGCCGAGCTCGATGCGCAGGAACGGGATGCCCAGGACCAGCAGCGCAGCGATCACGCCGGTGGCGATCGGGAGCGGCCGCTTCATCACGGCGGACGCGACCCGGTACCAGGCCCCGTCCTCGACCCGACCCTCGGTCCGCTTCCGGCCGAAGGACAGCGCATCGATGCGGTGCCCGACGACGGCCAGGAGCGCGGGGAGCACGGTGAGCGAGAAGATGCCGGCCAGCGAGGCCACGGCGACGCCCGCGTAGGCGAACGACTTGAGGAACGCGATGGGGAAGACGAGCAACGCGAGCAGTGAAGCGGCGACGGTTCCGGCCGAGAACGCCACGGTCCGGCCCGCCGTCCGGACGGTCCGCACGACGGCCGCCGCCGGTTCGTGGCCGTCGGCGAGTTCCTCGCGGAATCTGCTGACCACGAAGAGCGAGTAGTCGATGGCGAGACCGAGACCCATGGCTGTCGTCAGGTTGAGCGCGAACACCGAGACATCGGTGATCGAGTTGATCGTCTCGAGGACGACGAACGTCGAGACCACCGACAACGCGCCGACGGCGAGCGGGAGGCTGGCAGCTACGAGGCCGCGGAAGACGACGAGCAGCAGCAGGAGCGTGATGGGGATGGCGATGAGCTCGGCCCGCAGGAGGTCCGCCTCGATCGTCTCGCCCACCTCGGCGAACGCCTGGGCGTAGCCGCTGACCTGGACGTCGAGGCCCTGGAAGTCGCCCTCGAGTTCGGGCGCGAGTTCGTGGATCGCGTCGCCGACCTCGTCCTCGGAGCCGGTGATGCGCCCGAGCACCAGCGCCCGGTTCCCGGTCACGCTCCGCAATGGCGGAGCGTTGCCGATCGACCAGTAGGACAAGACGTTGGTGACCGACGGTTCCTCGGCGAGGCGGGTGGTGAGGGCGAGCCCGGACGCAGCCACCGCGGGATCGTCGACCGCGACCACGTCCTCGACCGGGGAGTCGGTGGCGGTCACGACCAGGACCACGTTGGGGACGCCGGTGT
>JBFIHN010000062.1:0-12176 GCA_041601775.1 Acidimicrobiales bacterium | reverse complement strand
GTCGACGGAGCCTCCGGCGTCGTCTACGACGGACCCGAGCGGGTCGAGGGCATCGACGTCTCGGCGTTCTCGGCGCCACGCAGCCTGTACGGCGCCGAAGACGTGATCATCGCCGCGATGACCAGTGCCCTCGAGGAGTCCTTCGCCGGCGCGAACGTCGTGTTCGTTCTCGACGCACCCAGCACCGGGGACTACACGACGATCCACGTCGGGTCCACCACCGACCTCGATGTGCTCGGCATCGAGGTCTGGGGACTGGCCGAGTCGACGGATGTCGGCAACCTCGATCGCAACGACCGGGCATTCGTCCTGGTCGATCGCGTGCCCGTGTTGGGCAGCGATCCCGGGCAGTACGGGCGCCGCCTCGCGTCGTTCGTGGCCCACGAGATCGGTCATCTGCTCGGGTTCCGTCACCTGCTCGAGCCGAGCGGTCACCACGATGACTCGTCGCTCGCTGCGCTGGCCGAGGTCGCCTTCGCTCCCGAGACGCATCTGGAGATCGCCCGGGACATCCGGGCCGACCTGCTCGACGGCGACGGCAGCATCACGATCGTCTCGACGGCCCCCGACGGCTCGCAGTCCAGTGCCGACTTCGCGGTGCATCCGCGCATCGTCGAAGCGGTCGAGCGCTTTCCGTCGTTCTACAACGGTGGTGCGGTCGGCGCCCAGACCTTCCCCGACCTCAGCTTCGCCACCGATCTGATCAGCACGTCAGACAGCGGCACCTGGTTGAGCCGCATCCTCGACATGGCCTGGGAGGCCCAGGGCAGCCCCGACCTCACCGACGACGAGCAACTCCAGATCCTGGCGTTCGCCTACGGCTACGCCATCAACGTCGCCGGCGACATCTTCGGTCAGACGCTCGTCAACGAGTTCGCCGGCGGCACCTCGTCCAACGAGTCGGTCCTCGACATCCTCGACGGAACGCTCGACGTCGACTACGCGATCCGGAAGCTCCTCGTCGAGTCGTACATCGCCGACGCCACGCCCGGCGTCGACGATCCCGGGGGACGAGCGCTCCTCCCGGACGGCGACATCAGCGACGACTCGTCACCCGGAGCGCTCTTCGATGCGCCGACGCAGTTCATCTACGACGCATTCCTCACCTCGTTCGCCGGTGATCCGACGGCCCCGGCCAGTCTCGGTCCGGCCGATCTCACGCTCGACTTCGACATCGCAGGCACCGTCGACGCGCTGACCCTGAACGTCGACCTCCTCGACAGCATCCTGCAGGGCTTCCTCCTCGCCGGGTTCCTGCCCGGGCAGTTCGTGAGCATCACCGGCTTCGGCGCCGCCGACGGTCGCTACACGATCGCCGCCGTCACCCCGAACCAACTGATCTTCGTCGAGGACATCAACGCCGTGACCGGCGTCGGCACGACCTCGATCAACGCCCCGGACGGCGTCGTGTCCACGCAGGGCTCTCGTGGCGCCATCCTCGACACCTTCATCAACCTCCAGCGCGGGCTCAACGTCGTGCTCACCGGTCTGTCGGGGCTGTCGGGGGCGTTCGATCCGCTCACCACCTCACTCGACGACGTCCTCGGTGACCAGATCTCGGCTGGCGGCGTGTTCAGCACCGTCGATCTGGCGTACGCCTACATCCGGGACTGGGTCGACCAGATCGAGGCCGGCCTCCAGAACTGGGCCCAGATCGGCACGGTCATCACCCGAGCGCTCCACGATCCCGACACCCGCCGCCACTGGCAGAACGTGCTCGCTCGCAACGACGGCCCCGACGTGGACCCGACCCGCGCCGGCGTCGAAGGTGCGGTCGGCCTGCTCGACGTCCTCACCGCAGAACTCGACGACCCCAATCACGACGGCGTGCTCGACGACTCGTTGCTCGAGTTCACCCTCACGCCGATGCTCGGGATCCTGCCCCAGATCGGTCAGTTCAAGACGCTGCTGCTCGACTTCGTCCAGCTCCTCGACGACGCGGTGATCGGCCCGGCCCGGGTGCTCATCAACCCCATCGTCGACTCGGTGCAGGACACCCGGAAGGTCATCGCCGACTTCTTCCTCGCCATGATCGAGACGACGCTCGGCATCCCGTTCGAACAGTTCGAGCTCCTCAGCTCGCTGTCGTCGAAGATGGACGTCACCAGCCTCGTCGGCGGCATCGACGTCTTCGGCCCCGGCGACCGCGCCAAGCTCGACGCCCTCATGGGCATCCCGGCCCAGGCGCACCTGGACGCGACCGACGCGCCGGACGGCGTCGTCTACGGCGCCGGCGCCCTCGGTGCCCTGGCACCCAATGTCAGCTTCGACAAGGGGACCTTCGCCGCCTACGCCGACAGCGTGACGCTGGGCAAGCTCGCACTGCTCATGGAGACCGAAGCATTCGCCGGCTGGTCCGGTGGCTCGGCCCACCTGGACCAGCTGTCTGCGGTCATGAACACCGTCCTCGGCCAGGTGGGCGAGGCCACGGGATACGAGTGGGAGAAGCTCGTCACCACCTGCAACACGGCGGCGTGCACCGAGGTCGAGGCAGGGGGCCACGGCTCCAACGTCTTGACCACCGTCCTCCCGACGAGTGCGACCTTCACCGACGCCGATCGGGTTGGCAACACCATCGATCTGGGTCCGAACCACGGGTTCGAGACCGGTGACTTCGCCCGACTCCGCAACGTCGGCGGCGCTGCGCCGCTCGCACTGCCCATCGGGACCGTCCAGGTGCTGCTCTCGAGCCTCACGTTCGAGGTCACCGTCTCTGGCGACTTCGTGACCCTCACCCCACAGCCCGTTCCCGGGCTCGACGAGCTCCTGACGAACCTCATCGCCGATCTCGGCGACATCGCCACCGATCTGGGACTGCCGGGCGGCATCAGCGACCTCGTCGGGGTCACGACCACCGAGCTCGGCGACCAGATCAGCGACCTCCTCGATGCCGTCGACCTGCTCGCCTCGATCCTCGACCTCACTGCGGTCACCAACGCGGGGAGCGGTGGCACCCACATCTTGATGAAGGTCGCCCGCACCGGCTTGCCATCGCTGTCGTTGTCCGGGCTCACGATCAACTCGATCCTCTCCGACCCACTGCTCGACCAGCGTCCGTGGCTGACGAGCGTCGGCAGCGACCACCAGTGGCGCGACAACAGCTTCGACGAGCGTTCGTCGCAGTACCGGGTCGCCCAGAGCGCATCCGGTGCCGAGACCACGACCTACACGCTCGGCGTCACCGCCGGGCAGGCCATCGACATCGAGGCGTCGTGGTTCTTCAACCAGAGCCAGACGTTCGCCACCGACCTCGTCGACACCCTCCTGGTGGAGACCCTCGGACTCGACCTGCTCGACGCCGCGGAGTACGTGATCAGCGACGGCATCACCACCCTCACCGTCACGGTCGACCAGTCGAGGCTGCCCACCGACGCCGTGGGCCCAGACGGCCTCGTCTACCAGACGCTCATCGCCGGCTTCGTCCCGGGGACGACCACGATCACGATCGTCCTCAGCGCTGGCGGGCTCGTCGGCGACCTCATCGCCGGTCCGGTCCGTGCCGTGACCAGCAGCGGTGGCGCCATCGTCGACGTGGCCCGTCTCGTGCGCGACAGCAGCCACCACTTCGACGTCGGTGCCAGCACCGACTTCGTCCAGGCCGGATCGTGGACCGACGTCGTGTACGACACCGGTACCGGCAACTGGGCGTTGTGGGAGAGCAACCGGCTCCGACCCGTCTTCCGTGCCCTGTTCACCGACTGGCAGAACCCGGGTGCCGGATTCGACTTCCCTGACCTGGGCGACCCCACGTCGGTCGATCCCAACGAGAACGCCCGCATCGTCTCCGCCTACGGCGCCCCCGACTACTCCGGGCCGATCTCGGGGTTCGTGTCGCTCGGCGACCTGCTCGACGCGGCGATCGGCGACATCATGAGCGCTGTCGGCGCAGTGGGCGGGATCACCATCGCCAACACCGGCGGCAGCCCCGTCATCGAAGACCTCACCCTGCTGTCGGGCATCGAGGTCACGCTCCCGTCGATCGAACTCCCCGGACTGCCGGTGCTCACCGACGTCCGCGTCATCACGAGCGCCACCGGCGACGGGTCCGGCCCCTACGACGTCGTGCTCGACGGCGGCTCGGGCGTCGTGATCGTCGTGGGCGCCGTCGGCGGCAACGGCATCCGCAGCATCACCATCAAGGGCGGCATCGTCATCGTCCTGCCGACCGGTTCGATCACCAGCGGATCCGGCGGCGACGTCACGATCCTGGCCGACGACGTCATCTTGGTGACCGGCGGCGCGATCGCTGCGGGTAGCGGCGACGTGACCCTCACCGCCGGATCCCCGACCCCCGGGTCCACCGGCTTCGACACCCAACTCGGTGGCATCGGCCTCCAGATCGTCGGCGCCGTCGCCATCGTCGACGTGGGATTCGGGGCCTCGGTGACGGGAAACAACGTCACGATCGGCGCCGAAGCCGTGACCGGGACCGGCGCCACGATCGCCGACCTCGTCGACGCCCTGCTGCTCGGCCTCACCGATGCCCTCGCCAGCCTCACCGCGATCGGCGGTGTGCTCTCGGGCATCCCCGTGCTCGAGACGCTCGCCGGGTTCATGCTCGACACCCTGGCGGCCACGACCGACACGGTGGGCGCCCTCGTCGACACCGTCGACGGGCTGGTCAGCGACCTCCTCGAGGACCTCACCGGTGGCCTGCACCTGTCCGTCGTGTGGGCGACGTCGTTGGCCAGCGTCTCCGTCGGCATCGGCGACGCCGTCTCCGGGGATCCCGTCATCGACGCCACCGGCAACATCACGCTCACGGCCGACTCGACCGCGACCGCGACGAACCACGTGACCACCGGCGAGGTCGTCGATCCGGTCGACGGTCTCGTCCCGATCTCCGTCGCGCTCACGATCTCGGCACCGATCGCGGTCATCACGGTGTTGCCCGGCGCCCACCTGCACGCCGACGGAACGGTCACCGCAGCGGCGACCACGAACACGGTGATCGACGCCCTGATCGCGTCGGCGGGCACGACCGTGAACGCCGCCATCAGCCTCGCCAAGGCGCTGGGTCTGTCGACGACGAACTTCCTCAGCGGGTCGTACCTCGAAGCCGACGCCGCCGACCTGTCGGCCAACGCCTACAACGACATCGTCCACATCGTGTCGTCGTCCGGCGTCACCAACTCGTCCGCTCCCGTCGTGAGTGCGGGCATCGGCGGGGCCGTGGCGATCGGCGCCTACATCTCCGCCGCCGTGGCCACCTTCTCCGGTGTCGCCGACATCCAGGGCGACTTCACGCTGCATTCCACCGCGAAAGACATCCGCAACATCACGCGGACGTTCGCCGCCATGTCGTCGGGCGACCCCGGCGGGCCGGCCAGCGGTCTCGAGTCGAGCATCAACGAGCTGCTCCAGTCCCTGGTGCTCAGCTTCGACCTCGGGAACGACTCGGTCGTCCCCGGCGGCATCGACGTCAGCCACGTCGAACTGGCCATTGCTGCGGCGATCACGCTCGTCGTGACCGAGAACAAGGCCGTGACGCTGCTCGGTGTCGGCTCCGTCGTCCGGGTCGGCGAAGACCCCGCCGGCGAGGGGACACTCACCCTCCGCGCCACCGCCATCGAGCTCCCCAAGGTCAGCGCCGTCTCGCTCTCGGTCACGGGTGACGGTGACGACGACGCGCTCGACTCGCTGGGCATCAGCATCGCCGGTGCCATCAACATCTCCCGCTTCTCGAACCAGGCCACCGCCTACCTCGGGTTCGGGGCGATCGCCCGGGTCGACGGTGACGTCGACATCGAGGCCTTCGCCGCGATCCACGATCACGACCCCGACGCTCCGGACCCGTCGACCGACTTCTACGAGCCAGGCGACATCGATCCCTTGGCCGACCACGACAACGAGTCGACCGACCTCGCCGACCACCTCGCCAACGCCAACGCGGCTGCCGACGACGTCAACGGCGCACTGAGCGGTGCCAACGACCTCGACACCTACCTGGCTGCGATCCTCGCCGACGCCGACGGCCTCGGGACCACCTACGTGTTCAGCGATGGCGTCGCCGACGCAGTGTCCGTGGGCGGCGGCGTCAACATCCTCGACATCTACAACCTCGCCGGCGCCGGCCTCGGGTTCGGTGCGCTCCTCGTCCAGACCGGGAGCGGCGACGTCGACATCGTCGCCTTGGGCACGATCGACGTGGTCAACCTGGTCGGCCTCCACTCCAACGCACTGGCCATCGACGACACGTCGGGCGCGACCGACGGCGCCATCGGCGTCGGCGGCAACCTGAACGTGTTGCTCGCCAACAACTACGCCCGGGCTGGCGTCGACGATCTCGCGGCTGTCCTCGCCGACGGTGACCTCCGCATCGACGCCGACGTCGACACCGAGATCGTGCACATCACGCAGGTCGGTGGCCAGGCCAGCGACCTCGCAGTCGAAGGCGCCTTCGGCATCATCCTCCTCGGCCACGAGGTGCTCGCCTACATCGAGGACCTGGCCGTGGTCGAGGCGAAGAGCGTCTCGGTGAACGCCCACGACGACGCCATGGTCGTCAACCGGGCCGGGGCGTTCGCCGCGGCGAACGGCATCGGCGTCGGTGTGGCCATCGCGGTCACGTTGATGCTCACACCGGCCGCCCTGCTCGACCGACTCGATGCCGCCATCGCCGGTGTCCTTCCCGTCGCCGGCGGACTCGGGCTCGGCCTCGACCAGTTCGTCGGTGGCCTCGACAGCCTCACCGGCGGCATCGACGGCAGCGGAGTCGATGGACTCGCGCTGGCCGGCTCGTCCACACGCGCCGTCATCGGCGACACCGTGTTCACGCTGCCGTTCCTGCGCCTGGGCGGCGGATCGGTGATCACGTCGGCCGGCGGTACGGGCATCGACGTCGACGCCTCCTCGGCCCTCTCCATCTGGACCATCGCCAAGTCCGGTGTCCTCGCCGGCGCTGACGCCCGCAGCGGAAGTGGCGGCGCAGCAGTGATCGACGGCATCGAGTTCGGCATCGGCGTCTCGGGCGACGTGGCCTTCAACTCCATCGAGCACATCGTCTCCGCCTCGATCCAGGGTCTCCCGCTCATCCGTGGTCCGACCCTGACGATCACCGCATCCGACACCTCCCAGGTGGTCGCAGCCGGCGGCGCAGTCGCCGAAGCCGGTCACCTCGGAATCGGCGGCAGCTTCTCCCGCAACGGCTACTACGCCGGCGTGCGGGCGTTCACCGCCTGGACCGATCTCGAGATCACCGGCAACGTGACGGTGACCTCGACCCCCACCCCACGTCTCTTCACCTTCGCTGACGGCGCCGCCTCTTCGCCGGAGTTCCTCTCCGTGGCCGGCTCCGTCACCCTGACCAACGCCATGAGCTCGGCCGAAGCGGCCCTCGGCGCTGGCACCACCGCCGTCATCGGCGGTACGACGGTCGTCACCGCCGCCTCGACACTCGAGTCCGTCGCCGGATCGGGCGCAGCCGCCGGCGGCCATGTCTCCGTCGGCGCAGCCATCACGATCGGCGACATCGTCAACGAGGCGCAGGCCTACATCGGCCCGTTCAGCAGCATCGACGCTGCCGACGAGATCGACATCACCGCAGCCGCGACCGAACAGATCACCTCGATGGCCATGTCCGAGGCGTCGAGCAACGAGAGCGGAGAACAGAACCTCGTCTACGTGAACGGTTCGCCCGGGACAGCGTTCGACGCCGGCTCGATCGGATCGCCGGTGGGCGAGGACCCGCTGGTCACCACGTCGGTCGCACTCGCCGACCTCGACGGCGACGGCGATCTCGACCTGCTCACCGGTTCCTTCGCGCAGTCGGCCCGCCGCTACCTCAACGACGGTACCGGCGACCTCTCCGATGTCTCGGTCCTCGGTGGCCAGTTGCTCGACGCCATCGACGGCCTCGACCTCGAGGGAGTGAAGCGCAGCATCGTCCCGCCGCTGACCCTCGCGCTCGCGACCGGCGACGTCGACGGCGACGGCGACATCGACGTGATCACCGGGAACTTCGGGCAGCCCAACATGGTCTTCCTCAACGACGGAGCCGGTGGCTTCGGCTCGGCCGGTGTTCCCCTGGGTCAGAACACGGTCGAGCTCACCATCTCCGCCGGCGACGTGTCCGGCAACACCACCGTCACCGACCTGCTGGCCGACCTCAACAGCGCGCTCGCTGCCGAACTCGTCGCCGCCGGTCTGAGCCCGACCGACGTCGTGCTCTCGCTCGTGCCGGCCGACGGTCTGCTCGGCCTCGGCGCCGTCTCGGTGACCCACCTGGTCGATCTGGGGGCGCTGAACGAGGCGCTGGCCGCGATCCGTGTCGACGGGCTGCTCGCCGGTGACGTGACCTTCACGCTCGACCTCCTCACCCGCGCCGCCGACGGATCCACCGCAGTGTCGCCGGTCGTGGTCACCGTGACCCAGGCATCCACCGACGACAACACGGTGCCGGTCGACCTCGCAGAAGACGTGCAGGACGCGATCGGCATCGCACTCGCCGGCGCCGGGTTCGATGCGGACGAGATCCTGGTCACGCTCGATCCGAGCGGCCTGCTCGGGCTCGCCGCCGCCGACCGGGCGCTCGGTCTCGTCTCGCATGCCGTCGGGCAGCTCGCCGCGGCAACCACCGGCGTCGCCAACGTCACCACCGCAGTGGCCATGCGGATCCGCTACGCCGGCGAGCTGGTCGAGTTCACCATCCCGACCGCCGACTACGGCGACATCGCCGGTCTCGTGGCCGTCGTCCAGTCCGCGCTCGACGCCGCGCTCGTCGCCGACGGATTCGCGGCCGGCGACGTGCTCGTGCTGATCGACGGCGCGGGCACTCTCACGCTCGTTCCTCGCCTCCTCGGTGTCGACGCCAGCAGCGTGACGAGTGCACTCGACGCACTCTCTCTCGCCCGTATCGACGGCCTCGTCGACCTCGACGCCCTCCCGATCACGCTCCCGATCACCATCGGCGACGCCGACCGCACGATGGACATCGCCATCGGAGACGTGAACAACGACGGGATCCCCGACATCGTCGCCGGCAACCTCGGCCAGGCACTGCGGATCTACATCGGCAAGGGCGACGGCACCTTCGAGATCGGTCGGGAGTTCAGCACCGGATTCCTCGACCTCATCACCGCGGTCGAGCTCACCGACGTCGACGGCGACGGGTACGACGACCTCGTCACCGCCGGCATCTCCCTGGACCTCTCCGCCCTGATCGAATCCGGCGTCGGTGGCGTCAAGGACGCGCTCGCCGGAGCCACCGTCCTGCTCACCGACCTGATCGCCAGCCCACTGACCGACCTCCTCGGGCTGGTCACGTCCGGGGTGCTCGGGGTCACGGACTTCGATCTGGCCAGCCTCCTCGACATCGGTGACCTCGCCGCCCTCCTCGGTCTCGACCTGGCACCGCTCACCGACGGCATCGACTTCGTCCTCGACCTGTTCGACCTCGGGCTCATCGACTCCGTCGATCTGGGCGACCTGTCCGCCAGCGTCGACGATCTGCTCGACCTCTTCGACGATGCCGGCGACGCCGTCATCGAGGCCCTCGACGACCTCACCGGTGGCGATGGCTGCGTCGCACTGTCCGACGTGGTCGACAGCGCTGCCGAAGGCACAGACGGCGGGGGAGCGCTCGGCACCCTGGGCACGTTGCTCGGAGGCGCGGCCGCTGCCGTCGACCCCCTCGTCGCCTACGCCGACGACGTCTGTGAAGCCGTGAACGAGGTCGTCGATCCGGTCGTCGACATCATCGACGGGGTCACCGATCTGTTCACCACGCTCGGTGACCTCCTCGGCGACACCGTCGGCAGCATCGAGTTGTCGGCGGTCGGCGGCACGATCGACCTCCAGTCCCTCATCGGCGGCGGGCTCCTCGAACTCGGCGACCTGCTCACCACCACCCTCGACGTGACCGCTCTCGTCTCTGGTGCCGTCGCCTCACTGCAGGACCTCCTGGACGCCGGCCTGCTCGATCTCAACGCGCTCGTCGGCCTCGACGACGTCGACCCCACCGAACTGGCATCCGAGTTCGCCATCGGGACACCGGCCAAGGTCTTCTACAACCAAGGTGACGGCACGTTCGACGCCGGCGACTTCCAGCAGCTCGGGTCGTTCATCGCCACGGACCTCGACGTCGCCGACGTCGACGGCGTGAACGGAGACGACATCGTCATCGGTGCCATCGGCGTGCTCGGCGGCCTGCTCCCGGGCACCACGGTCTTCCTCAACGACGGCAGCGGGGTCTTCGACGGCGGCACCGGTATCGGCGCACTCGACAGCGCGGTCGTCACCTCGCTGGCCCTGGGCGACCTGAACGGCGACACGCACGTGGACGTGGTCGTCGGCATCCTCGGCGGCGTCAACCAGGTCCACTACGGCGACGGCACCGGCGCATTCTCCACGAGCGCCGACATCGGATCCGAGGCCAACGCCACCTTCGACGTCGCGGTCGGGCAGATCGACGGTGCCGGTGGCCTCGACGTCGTCGTCGGGAACGGGCTTCCCAACCTCGCCATCGCCGGGTCGGTCAACGCCGTGCTCCTCACCGAGCGGGCCCTGGCCGAGATCGTCGGCCCGACAACGGTGACGACGCCCGCAGGCTTCGACATCGACGTCGTCGCCACCGGCCTCGCCGATGTCGCAGCCCATGCCGGGGCGATCGCAGGCGTCCCCGACCCTGCGTCACCGGGGGCGGGCATCGTGCCCGACCTGGGTGTGGGCATCGCCCTCAGCAACGTCAACGTCTTCCGGAGCGTCGCTGCCCGCATCACGTCGCTCCTGCCGATCGTCGGCGGGGCCACCTCGTTGATCGCCGGGAACGCCAACTCCACGCTGGCCGGTCTGGTCGACCTCGACGCTGCCGCCTCCTTGCTGGGCGCGACCATCGCCGCCGGCGACGACGTCACGGTCACCGCCACCAGCTACGACGACATCCTCAACAACGCCGCTGGTGCCAGCGCAGCCACGGTCGCCGCACTGGCAGCGTCGATCGCTCTCGTCTCCATGTTCTCCACCACGTCGGCAGCCATCGACGGCGGGTCGTCCGTCACCGCCGGAGACACCGTTCTCGTGCGTGCGCATCACACCGACGGGCCGGACACCGTCCCAGGCTCGGACGGATTCGGGATCCGCAACCTCGCCGGTGCGATCGCCGGAGCCGACACCATCTCCCTCGGCGCCGCGCTCGCCCTGGGCGTGATCGCCCGCACGACCGATGCCCGCATCGATCGCGGAGCTGTCGTGACCGCACCGACGTCGGTCACGGTGCAGGCGATCCAGGACGCCGACATCTACGCCGAGGCCGTCGGTACCGGCAGCGCCAAGGTGTTCTCCATCGGTGGCTCGATCGTGTTGACCATCGGCGTCGACATCACCACGGCGGTCATCGCCAACGGTGCGGTCGTCACCAGTGGCGGGCCGATCACCGTCCACGCGACCGACAGCAACCACGTCGTCGCCGATGCCGGCGGCGTGTCCTTCGCCGACGGGAGCGGGATCCTCCCGCTCGGCATCGCGGTCGGCATCGCCATCGCCGCCAACATCGTCACCAACATCACCCGCGCCGCCGCCGAGCAGACCATCGGTGCCACCGGGCCGACGCTCACGTCGACCACGGCCGACATCGAGATCGCCGCGCTCTCCGACGGTGCAGTGATCGCTCGATCGCTCACCTCGAGCTCGGTACCGCTGACACGCGACGCCGCCATCGCAGCCGCCCTGGCCGGGTCGATCTCGGTCAACATCGTCGTCAACATCACCGAGGCCGTGATCCGGGGCCTCGGAACCAAGATCGTGGCCGGTCCGAATGACCTCCGCGTCACGGCGACCGACCTCGTCGACGTCGACGACCGCGCCGGCGCCGCCGCGCTGTCCTCTGCGATGGCCCAGTTGCTCGACGACGCCGATGAGGTCGCGGCTCCGGCCGCGCCGCTGTCCGTCCCCTCCGCCCAGGTCTTCCTCGTGGCGCTCGGAGCGGCCATCGCCGTGAACGTGATCACCACCGTGGTCACCGCCTCGATCGAGGTGATCTCGCTCACGCCACTGGCCGACCAGCCCGACATCCTGGCCCGGAGCATCACGGTCGAGGCCCGCAGCGCAGGCATCGTGACCTCTCATGCCACCGGTGTGGGCGGCTCGAGCCTCGACACCGACATCGGTGGTGTCGCCATCGGTGCCGGTGGGTCGCTGTCGTTCAACAGCGCCACGAGCGTCGTGATCGCCCGCATCGG
>JBFIHN010000061.1:0-12216 GCA_041601775.1 Acidimicrobiales bacterium | reverse complement strand
GAGGTAGCCGGCGGCGAGGACGGTGCCGATGGCGGCGACGACCATGTAGCCACGGAACAGCTCGACCGACAGGCCGTCCTTGGGCTGGTAGGCCGCGAGGATGGCGGGGAACTCACCCCAGAAGCCGGCGAGGCCGGGCAGGCCCAACGAGGCCATGGTGCACAGGCCCAGGATCCAGCCCATGCGGGGCGCCGACAGGAGCAGGCCGCCGAGACGCTTGATCTCGAGGGTGTGGTACCGCTCCTTGAGCGAGCCGGCGACGAAGAAGAGCATCCCGGTGATGAGGCCGTGGGCGACCATGCCGAAGACCGCGGCGTTGAGGCCGAAGTCGGTGAGCGTGGCGATGCCGAGCATCACGTACCCCATGTGGGCCACCGACGAGAAGGCGATCAGGCGCTTCATGTCGGTCTGGGCGAGACAGCCCAAGGCGCCGTAGATGATGCCGATGACGGCGAGCAGGCCGATCCAGGGCGCCCAGGCCTCGGCACCCTCGGGGAGGATGGGGAGGGCGACGCGGATGAAGCCGTAGGTCCCGAGCTTCAGCAGCACGGCCGCCAGGATGACGGAGCCCTGCGTGGGGGCCTGGGTGTGGGCGTCGGGCAGCCAGGTGTGGAACGGGAACATCGGCACCTTGATGCCGAAGCCCATGAACATGCCGCCGAACACGAGGATCTGGGTGCCTCGGGCGATGTCCATCGACTGGACCTTCTCGGCCAGCTCCACCATCTCGAACGTCGTTCCCCCGGTGAGGAAGAACAGCGCGAGGAAGCTCAGGATCATCAGCGCCGAGCCGAACAGCGTGTAGAGGAAGAACTTGATCGACGCGTACTGACGCTCGGGGCCACCCCAGACACCGATCATGAAGTACATCGGCAGCAGGACGACCTCGAAGAACACGAAGAAGAGGATGAGGTCCTGGGCGACGAAGGTGCCGAGCATGCCGGTGTGGAGCACCAGGATCAGCGACAAGAACGCCTTGGGGTTGTGGGGCTCGGGGAAGTGGTTCCACGAGTAGATGATCACCAGCGGGGTGATGAGCAACGTCAGCGCGATCAGCGGGACCGAGATCCCGTCGATGCCGATCGAGTACTTGGCGTTGATCACGTCGATCCACTTGTCGGATCGAGCGAACTGCATGACGCCCGTGTTGTCGAAGTCGAAGTCGGCGAAGACTGCGATGCCCATGACGGCGCTGACCAGCGAGGCGCCCATGGCGACGATCTTGTGCGTCTCCTCGGCCTCCTTCGGGAACAGCATCATGAGGGCCACGCCGGCGAGCGGCGCGAACACCATCGCGGTGAGTCCCCAGTCCTGGATGAAATCCATGTACGTGTTCCTGATCCTCTAGATGACGATGATGAATGTGCCGGCGAGTACGACGCTGGCGACGAACAAGATGGCGGCGTATTGCTGGACCTTGCCGGTCTGCATCTGCCGGAAGACCTGGCCGCCGCCTTCTGCGGTGGCCCCCGACCCGTCGACGATGCCGTCGACGAACTTCTGGTCGATGGTGTTGTAGACGAACTTGCCGCCGGCGACAGCACTGGTGCCTGCGCCGTCGACGATGCCGTCGAGCCCGTGTTTGTTGAACCAGTTGACGCCCTTGGCGATCGGGCCCTTCACGCCGCCGGCGATGATCCCGGTGTAGAGGTGGTCGAGGTAGTACTTCTCGACGAGGAACGTGTGGCCGGCCTTGGCGAGCTTGGAGCGCTCGGTGATGCCGTGCGGGCCCATCCCCTTGAAGTACCAGGCGTAGGCGAGGCCGATGCCGAGGAAGCCGACGAGGCTCGAACCAACGGCGATCTGCCAGCTGAACTCGGGATGAGCGAAGGCCGCCTCGACCGAACCGAAGCTCGGGAAGTAGGCGCCGACCGGCTCGTAGAGGTGTTCGAACCGCAGTGCGAGCCCCTCGGGGATGAACGACAGCGCACCGGTGTCGGGGAGGTTGGTGAAGCCGGCGACGACGGCGAGCGTGGCGAGGATGTAGAGCGGCACCAGGATGCGGGGACCGGACTCGTGCGGGTCGCCGTGTGCTGCGTGCGCGTCGTCGACGTGATCGTCGGCGTGATCGGTCGCGTGGTCGTCGTCGTGATGACCGCCGCGGTACTCGCCGAAGAAGGTGAGGTAGATGAGGCGGGTCATGTAGGCGGCGGTCATGAAGGCGCCGATGCTGCCCACGACCATGAACGCCGTGTAGCCGCTGCCGAGCTGGTCGGCGCCGGCGAGGATCTCGTCCTTCGACCAGAAACCGGCGAGCGGGAAGATGCCGATCAGGGCGCCGGTGCAGATCATGAAGGTGGCGAACGTCTTGGGCATGAACTGCTTCATGCCGCCCATGTCCTTCTTCATGTCGAAGCTGTGGACCGCGTGGGCGACGGAACCGGCGCCGAGGAACAGTCCGGCCTTGAAGAAGGCGTGGGTGAAGAGGTGGAACATCCCGGCGGTCCAGGCGCCGACGCCGAGGGCCATGACCATGTAGCCGAGCTGGCTGATGGTGGAGTACGCCAGCACCTTCTTGATGTCGGACTGGACGAAGGCCAGACCGGCGCCGCCGATGACGGTGACCCCGCCGACGACGGCCAAGGCGTTGATCGACGAGCCGCCGATGACCAGGCCGTTCCAGAAGACGCCGTACATGCGGGCGACCATGAACACACCGGCCACGACCATGGTGGCGGCGTGGATGAGCGCCGAGACGGGCGTGGGGCCGGCCATGGCGTCGGGCAGCCAGGTGTGGAGGATGAACTGGCCCGACTTCGACATGACGGCGGCGAGCAGACAGAGGCTCGACACCAGCAGCGCCGTGTGGGTGATCGCACCCTCGTTTGCCAACGTGTTGATCTCGACGATGTCGAAGGTCTGGTTGGCGGCGAAGAACAGCGTGATCATGCCGACGAGCAGGCCGACGTCGCCGACACGGTTGGTGAGGAACGCCTTGAGGGCGGCATCGGAGTTGGGCTTCTCCTCCCACCAGTGGCCGATCAGGGCGAACGAACACACGCCGACGAGCTCCCACATGGTGATGAGCTGCAGGGTGTTCTGCGCCATCACGAAGCCGAGCATGGCGGCGGAGAAGAGGCTCAGGAAGGCGAAGTAGTGGGTGTAGCGACGGTCGCCGGCGACGTAGTCGGTGCTGAAGATGTGCACCAGCAGCGAGATCAGGGTGACGACGAAGAGCATCATCACGGCCATGCCGTCGAGGAGCATGCCGGCCTGGAACTCGACCGTGCCGTTGGTCCACCACGTCCACGTCTGCGTGACCGGGACGAGCTCGTATTCGGGAGCGTGGTGCTCGTCGTCGCCCTCGGCGGCGTGGTCGGCGTCCTCGGCGACGACGGGGGGCGCACGGGCGGCCGCGGTCTCACCGTCGACGAGCGGGCCGACGGCGTCGGCGGCACCGACGGAGTGTTCGTCCTCGGCCGCCGGATCGTCGGCGTGATCGTCGGCAGGAGCCTCGTCGCCGGAGTGGTCGTCGGCCGCGGGGTCGTCCTCGCCGTGCGAGTCGGTCTCCTCCGCGTGCGTCCCGGCCTCGCCGGCGTGCTCGGAGTCGTGGACGTAGGTGTTCCACTGGACGTTGGCGGCGATCGCGAACAGGAAGCACGTGCCGACGGCGACGATGCCGATCCACGACGCGTTCTTGCCCAGGCGTTTGCCGATGGCGAGGGTCAGCCCGAACGAGGCCGCCATGATGAGCGGCACCAGGTAGGCGTGCTCGAGGAACCAACCGGCCTCGACCGTCTCTGCAGCGAACACTGCGTCTCCGAACACTGGGTCAGCCCTTCATCTGCGCGACGTCGTCGAGGTCGACGCTTCGGCGGTTGCGGTAGATGAGCAGGACGATGGCGAGACCGACGCCGACCTCGGCCGCGGCCACGGCGATCACGAACAGGGCGAACACCGATCCGGCGACCGTGCCGTTGTGCGCACCGAAGGCCACGAGGTTGATGTTGACCGCGTTGAGGATCAACTCGATCGACATGAGCACGAGGATCGCGTTCTTCTTGGCCAACACGCCGTAGACGCCGGTCGAGAACAAGATGGCGGCGAGCAGCAGGAACTGGTTGAGCATGACGTCGTCCATGGGTCCTCCTTCAGTCCTTGCGGGCCAACACGATGGCCCCCACGAGTGCGCCGAGGAGCAGAACGGAGATGATCTCGAACGGCACCAGGTACTGCCCGAAGATCGCGTCGGAGACCTGCTCGGTGTTGCCGACCAACTGGCTGTTCGCACCGGCCTCGTCGAGCGGCTCGTCGCCGTAGTAGTCGAGCAACGAGTACGCCATGACCCCGAAGACCATGACGGCCGAGACCGCGCCCAGCCACCAGTAGTCGTTGGTCAAGTTGACGTCCTCGCCGAGCTTGGCCCGGGTCAACATGACGCCGAAGAGCACCAGGACGACGACCGCACCGATGTAGACGAGCACCTGCGTGGCGGCCACGAACTCCGACGCCAGCAGGATGAACTGGGCACCGACGCCGGCGAGCACGAGGACGAGGTACATGGCGGCGTGCACCACGTTCTTGACCGTCACGACCCGGATGGCGGAGAACGCCATGCCGGCGGCGATGGCATAGAAGAACAGGTTCTGGGCGAACCCGTCAGC
Source organism: Acidimicrobiales bacterium (assembly GCA_041601775.1). Taxonomy (GTDB): domain Bacteria; phylum Actinomycetota; class Acidimicrobiia; order Acidimicrobiales; family Salinilacustritrichaceae; genus Salinilacustrithrix. Next base: position 7,612 of record JBFIHN010000061.1, on the reverse strand, counting down.
GGCGAGCACTGGGGTGACGTTCATCAGCGCGGCACCTTCCGGACCTTCTGCTCCGAGCCGGCCTCGTAGGCCTCGAAGTCGGGGACGGTCTCCATCCACTCACCGAGACGGTCCTTGTCGTGGAGCAGGTCGGCGATACGGGGCTCGGAGTACTCGAACTCGGGGCTCCAGAAGAGGGCGTCGAAGGGGCAGACCTCGACGCAGATGCCGCAGTACATGCACAGCGCGTAGTCGATGTCGAAGCGGTCGAGCGCGGAGACGGTGCGGGGCTTGCCTCCGGCACGGCGCGGCGGCGCCTTCTCCTTGTGGCCCTCGATGTAGATGCACCAGTCGGGGCAGCTGCGCGAGCACAGCATGCAGACGGTGCAGTTCTCTTCCTTGAGGGCGATGACGCCGCGTGCCCGCGTGGGGGGCGGCTCCTTCTCGTGCGGGTACTGCACGGTGACCTTCGGGGAGAGCATCTCCTTGAAGGTGACGGTCAGACCCTTGATGACGCCGGGGAGCTGGGGTCGGAACTTCGAAGTTGTCGCCATCAGAAGACCACCTTGAAGACGCCGGTGACGAAGATGTTGACGAGCGCCAGCGGGATGAGGACCTTCCAGGCGAAGCGCTGGAGCTGGTCCTCTCGGAATCGGGGGTAGGTGAAACGGACGAAGAAGATGATCCCGCCGAAGATCATCGTCTTGCCGAGCAGGACCAGCGGGCCGACCACGTTCATGTAGTCGGCCGTCATGTCGAGGCCGGGGACGTACCAACCGCCGAGCCACAGCGTGGCGGCGATGGCCGAGAAGGCGCCGGCGGAGGCGAACTCGCCGATGAAGAAGAGCAGGAAGCGCAGGCCCGTGTACTCGGTCATGTAGCCGGTGACCAGCTCCGACTCGGCGACGGGCATGTCGAAGGGGGTCTGGCCGAGCTCGGCCTGCATGGCGATCATGAAGATGACGAGGGCCACGCCCTGGGTGAGGATGTACGGGTTGCCGAGGGCACCCCAGCCGAAGATCTCGCCGTTCGCCTGTGCGGCGACGATGCGCTGGAGGTCGAGCGTCCCGGCCTGGATGACCACGCCGACGACCGAGAGCACGAGCGGGAGCTCGTAGGCGATGAGCTGGCCCGCAGCACGGAGTCCGCCGAGCAGCGAGTACTTCGACGCCGAGGCCCAGCCGGCGAGGATGATGCCGATCACCGAGATCGACGACACGGCCATCACGAAGAAGATGCCGGTCCCGAACGTGCGGTTGTCGATGAACACCATGTCGGGGCCGAAGGGCACCGCGATGTAGGTGAGCAGCACGGTGCCGACCACGAGGTACGGCGCCAGCTTGAAGAGGGTCTTGTCGGCCCGGTCGGGGACGATGTCCTCCTTCTGGAGCGACTTGCCGACCTCGGCGAGGAGCTGCATCGAGCCGTAGGGGCCGGCTTCCATCGGGCCGAGACGGTTCTGCATGAAGCTGACCATCTTGAACAGGAAGACGTAGACGAACGTGCCGGCCGGCAACAGCACGGCGGCGAGCACGCCGACCGAGCGGAGGATCGACTGCGTCCAGTAGGCGTCGAACGCGCCAGCGAGAATGGGAAGCGTGCTCAACGGTCGATGTCCCCGAGGATGAAGTAGAGCGAGCCGAGGATCGTGATGATGTCGGGCACGTAGACGCCCCGGAGGAGCCACGGCACGATCGACACGTTCGAGAAGCTGGCGGTGCGGATCTTGACCCGGAACGGTCCGAGGTCGCCCTTGGAGATGACGTAGTAGCCCATCTCGCCCAGCGGGTTCTCGGTGGCGACGTAGGCCTCGCCCGCCGGCACCTTGATGATGCGTGGCACCTTGGCCATGATCGGCCCGGCCGGGAGGTCGTCGAGGAGCTGGGTGACGATCTTGGCCGCCTCGCGGATCTCCTGGAGCCGGCACCACGTGCGGGCGTAGGAGTCACCGTCGGTGTGGGTGATCACCTTGAAGTCGGCGTGCTTCCATGCCATCGGCGACTCGGTGTCGCGACGGAGGTCCCAGTCGACGCCCGACGCACGCAGGTTGGCGCCGGAGAGGCCGTAGAGCTGCGCGAGTTCGGGGGGGATGACGCCGATGCCGCGGGTACGGGCCTCGAAGATCTCGTTGCCCATGAGGAGATCGTCCATCTCGTCACAGAACGCCGTCATCTTCTTCATGATCCGCTGCGTCTCGGCGATCCACCCCGCGGGGAAGTCGTCCTTGACGCCGCCGATGCGGTCGAAGTTCGGGTGGAAGCGGCCGCCGGTGGCGCCCTCGATCTGGTTGAGCAGGTACTCGCGATCGCGGAACGCGTAGAACATCGGCGTCAGCGCGCCGATCTGCACGCCCATGTCGCCCACGCCCATGATGAGGTGGCCGATGCGACCCATCTCGTGGAGGATCGTGCGGATGTACTGGGCCCGAGGCGGTGCCTCGACCTCCATGAGCTCCTCGCAGGCGAGGATGAAGGGGACCTCGTTGGCGAAGCTGCCGAGCCAGTCGATGCGGTTGACCAGCGTGGTGACCTGCGGGTAGGTCCGAACCTCGACGAGCTTCTCGTAGCCCCGGTGCATGTAGCCCATGATCGGCTCGGCCCACAGGACCTGCTCGCCGTCGAGCTTGGCCACGATACGGAGCGTGCCGTGCGTCGCCGGGTGCTGCGGCCCGATGTTCAGCGTCATGCCGTCGTCGGTCTCGAGCTCGACGTTGACGCGTGAATCTGCGGCCTTGGCCGCGATGTACGCGATCTGGTCGGCCTCGGTGGGTTGCTCGGTCACGGTCATGACTCGTCCCCTCCTTCGGCATCGGTGTCGGGCGTGGAGTCTTCGTCGTCGTCGGCCGGCATGGGCTCGACGTCGACGATGCCCGGCCACGGCTTGACATGGCGGGCCAGCAACGGGAAGTCCTTGCGCAGGGGGTTCCCCTCGAAGCCCGTGGGCAGGTAGAGCTTCTCGAGGTAGGGGTGTCCGGCGAAGCGGATCCCGAACATCTCGTGGATCTCGCGCTCGTGCCAGTTGGCACCGGGGAAGATCGAGATCAGCGTCTCGAGGTCCGCCCCCTCGAACTCGTTGGGGTCCTGGACGTCGGTCTTGATGATGACGCCGAGGCTCTGGCGGGTGATGTCGACGAGGCGGGTGAAGACCTGGAATCGGGTCTCGCCGCCACCGAGACCCTGTTCGATCTCGCCGGGCTCGTCGATCGTCGTGACCGACACGCCGGCGTCTGCGGTGGCGTCCTCGGACTTGCCGTAGGGCGAGGGCATCCAGTCGATGGCCGAGAGGAACTCGAAGAACTTGAAGCCGAACTGGTCGCGGAGCTGGAGGTGCACCTGCTTCCACGCCGCGGGGTCGACCCGCAGGTAGAGCTGGCGGCCGGGATCGATGTGCGATTCGACGAGGGCGTCGCCGAGGGCCTCGGTGAGCTGGGCCAGCAGGCCTTCACGGAGTTCGTCGGACGGCGCGGCCGGCTCTTCGGTTCCGGGGTCTTCGGTCGCAGTGTCAGCTGACGACAATCGGATCACCTCGCCACTTGTCGGCCATGTCCTCGTTGGCGATCTTCTCCTGGAGCAGGACCACGCCTTCGAGCAACGCTTCGGGCCGGGGCGGGCAGCCGGGGACGTAGACGTCGACGGGGATGACCTGGTCGACGCCCTTGGTCACCGAGTAGCTGTCCCAGTAGGGGCCGCCGCAGTTGGCGCACGAGCCCATCGAGATCACGTACTTGGGGTCGGGCATCTGCTCCCACAGGCGACGGACCGACGGGACCATCTTGTCGGTGACCGTGCCGGACACACAGAGCAGGTCGGCCTGACGGGGTGATGCCGGCAGCGGGATGACACCCAGGCGCATGATGTCGAAGCGCGGCGCAGCCATGGCACCGGCCATCTCGATGGCGCAGCACGCAAGGCCCCACTGGTACATCCAGAGGGAGTACTTGCGCGAAATGTTGAGCAACTTCGTGAGCGGTTTCGGCAGCTTGCCGCTCTCCACGAGACCCATCGGACGACTCCTCGAAGACCCTGAGGCCTAGATCCAGCGAAGCACGCCCTTGCGCCACGCATACACGAGGCCCAAGGCGAGAATGGCGATGAAGATGATCATCTCGACGAGGCCGAACACCTGGTACGCCTCGAGCCTGGTGGCCCACGGGAAGATGAACACCGCCTCGACGTCGAACATGACGAACATCAGGGCAAAGATGTAGTAGCGGACCTGGCTCTGGGACCAGCCGTCCCCGACCGGGTCGACGCCGGATTCGTAGTTGAGATGCTTGCCCGGCTGACGGCGGCTGGGGCGCACCAGGGCGCCAAGGCCCAACACGCCGGCGAGCAGCGCGATGGAGACGCCGCCGAAGATGGCAACGGTGAGATAATTCCGGAGGAACTCCGACACGGCCGGAGACCCTACCGATCGGCAGAGAAGGCGGCCAAAGGCGGCCCGTTCGGGGCCGGCAACGCCTCTGCGCACCGTCGAACGCCCCGCCACGGGCGCGCACAGGCGGAGGTGGACGATTCGCCGACCCGGGTCGGTCTTCGGTGACTCGGCCCACGAGACAGGTCCAGGGCCGCGACGGAGCGTGCCCCGATGCCGAGGTGTTCGAGGCTCAGTAGACCCAGACGGGCGTACCGATCGGGGCGAGGTCGGCTGCCCAGATGTGGTCGACGACGGCGTCGTGGAGTCGGGTGCACCCGTGCGATGCCGGATGGCCGGGGATGCTGGGCGAACCGTGGAGGGCGATGCCACCGTTGAAGTACTTGGGCCGATAGAGGTCGCCGAGCGGTGCATGGCGGACCCCGTCGATCTGGCGGGTGATCGTGAAGCGCCCGGGAGGCGTCCGCCAGCCCGACCGGCCCGTCGACGTGTTGAACACGTACGACTGCTCACCCCGCACCAGGAACAGGAGTTGGCGCTCGAGGTCGACCTCGATGTGGTCGCCGCCCTCCCGCGGCCGCACGGGCTCGGCGGTGGCGAGTGCGCCCAGGGTGGCCGGGCCGGCGACACCGTCGCGGCCGATGCCGACGGACTTCTGGAACGCCATGACCGCCTGCTGGGTGAGGGCGCCGTAGCGGCCGTCGACGACCGGGACGTAGAAGCCCAGGGCCACCAGGCGGTGCTGGAGCGACTCGACCTCGGTTCCCTCGGCGCCGCGGCTCAGCGGGGCGGGCTCGTCCGGGATCGTGGTGGTCGTGGTGGTGGGAGGGGCCGTCGTGGTCGGCGCAGTCGTCGTGGAGGTCGTCGTCGAGGTCGTGGTCGACGTGGAGGTCGAGACGGTCGTGGCCGGTGTGCGCGCTGCGGTCGTCGACGGTGTCGCCGAGACGTCGGCGGTGTCCAGGGTCCGCATCGCGAGCGTCGCGGTGGCGATGATCGCCACCACGGCTCCCGCGACGAGGAACGCCCCCAGGGGGGAGGTCGTTCCCCGGTCATCGGTGTGGTCGATCGTGCGCATCACCTTGTCAGACGGTCGAGCGTCGCATTTCGTTCACGCACGATGTGTGACATCCGTCATAGGTCCGTCCGTCGTCGGCCCAGCGTCACCCAGCGGTGGCCTGGCGTCTGTCACCTGGCCGATACGGTGCCGTCGTGGCGACGGTGGACCTCCGGGGATGAGCGGCGCCGACGCGATCCTCATCGCCGTGGCCGGCTTCCTGGCCGGAGGGGTGAACGCCGTGGCCGGGGGCGGATCGCTGATCTCGTTCCCCGCGCTCGTGGCCATCGGGCTCCCGACCCTCGATGCCAACGTGACCAACACCACCGCCGTCTGGCCCGGCTATCTCGGGAGCGCCGCCGCCTATCGCGAAGAGCTGGCGAGCCAGCGAGAACGCCTCCGTGGTCTGGTCGTGACGTCGCTGCTCGGCGGGGTCGTCGGATCGGTGATCCTGCTGGCCGCCGACGACGCCGTGTTCGACGCGGTCGTGCCGTTCCTCGTGCTCGCCGGGTCGCTGCTGCTCGCCCTCCAACCGCGGATCGCGGGGTTCGTCGTCTCCCGCCGGCCGTCGGCGCGCAACGCCGGGATGCAGTTGCACGTGGCGGTGTTCCTCGCTGCGGTCTACGGCGCCTACTTCGGCGGCGGGCTGGGCGTGATCCTGCTCGCCGTGCTCGGCATCTACGTGGCCGACAACCTGCAGCGACTCAACGCCCTCAAGTCGGCGTTGTCGCTGCTGGTGAACACCGTCGCCCTCGTGGCCTTCGCCCTCTTCGGCCCGGTCGACTGGCTCGCCGTCGCCATCGTGGCTCCGGCCAGCCTCGGCGGTGGCTACGTCGGTGCCCGCATGGCCCGGCGGCTGTCGCCCGAGGCGCTGCGGTCGACCGTCGTGGTCTTCGGCGTGGCCGTCGCAGTCTGGCTCTTCGTCCGCTGACCCCCCGCCAACCCGTTCTCGACGTCACAGCCGTCGGGGGCCGACGCTCACGACGTCGAGAACGGGGTCAGCCGGTGGATCCGAGCGTGACGGTGACCTCTTGGGCATTCCCGCCCCGCTCGAAGCCGAGGGTGATGTCGGAGCCGGGTGCCCGCTTGGTGACCTGGGCCCGGAGCTCGCTGCTGTCCGCGACGGGTGTGCCGTCGATGCTCACGAGGAGGTCGCCCTCCTCGATCCCGGCGGCCGCGGCGGCGGAGCCGGGGACGACTTCGGCGACCTGGGCTCCACGAGCGCCGTCGGGGCTGGCGGTGGTCGACACGCCGAGGAGGGCGAGCTGCGGGGACTCGCCGGCGACGATCTGGTCGGCGATGAGCTTGGCGACGTCGATCGTGATGGCGAAGCCGACACCCTCGTTGCCTCCCGATTCGGTGAAGATCACATCGGACAGCCCGATCACGCGGCCCGAGGCGTCGACCAAGGGCCCGCCGGAGTTGCCGGGGTTGATGGCGGCATCGGTCTGCACCATGGCCACGTCGTTGACGATGCGATCGATGGCCGACACGACGCCCGAGGTCACGGTCTGGTCGAACCCGAACGGGCTCCCGACCGCGACCGTCACCTGCCCGACCACGGGCTCGACGCCGGTGGCGAGCTCGGCGACCTGGATGACGTCGTCGGCGTCGATCTGCACGACGGCGACGTCGGTGTCGGCATGGGTGCCGAGGACCTGCCCCTGCACGGTCGACCCGTCGGCGAGACGGACGTCGACCGTGCGGCTCGACCCGACGACGTGGGCGACGGTGAGGATCAGGCCGCTGTCGTCGTAGGTGACCCCGGAACCCACGCCGGTGGAGGTCTCGATCTGCACGACGGCGGGGGCGATGGCCGCAGCGGCGACGGCGACCGGCTCGGCACCGTCGACGACGGCGGTCGGGGCGATCGAGCCGTCGCTCGACGTCGCCGATGCCGCGATCGGCGCCGGGTCGTCGTCGACCATGGCGACCGTGACGCCGGAGGCGACCACGGCGCTCAGGATCGACGCGGCGAGGAGCGGGAGTGGTCGCCAGCCGCCACGGTGGCCGCCGCGTCCCGTCGCTGCGGGAGGTGATGGCGGGGCGGGGGGCGGGGCCTCGGGGGGTGCGGGTGCCTCGGCGGGCGTGGTCGTCGTGGCGAGATCGGTGAACATCGGGGTCTCCGGAGCGGCGGTCGACGTGGTGGGAGCGCTCGGACCGGCGGGCACGGCGGCTGCCCGCCGGTCCGGAGCCGTGGTGGGG
>JBFIHN010000060.1:0-12229 GCA_041601775.1 Acidimicrobiales bacterium | reverse complement strand
TGGACGACGCTGCGCAGCGACGCACCGGCCGCCGTGGCATCGGCGACGACGACGCTCGAGCGCGCTCGCGAGATCGGCTATCCGACGGCATGCTGCGGCAATCTGCGCACGCTCGTCTACGGCCACGCGCGCGCGGGCGACCTCGACGAGGCATCCGCTGCCTTGGACGAGCTCTATCGAGACGTCCGCGACCGTGGAGCCCTCGGCCATGCGCGCCTGTTGGTCGATGCCGCGTCGGTGCTCGCCCACCGCATCGGCGACGCGTCGTGGGCGTCCCTGGCCGCGACGGTCGCCACCGCGGCACCCGCAACCGTGCTGAGCCATCCCGGCTTCGACCTCGAGGATCTGCCACCGACCGACCAGCCGCCGTTGCTGATCCGTGACGCGTTCCGAGCCGTGCGTCGGGTCATCGAGGCGGCCCGGGACCACTCGGCCGACACCTCCGTCGACGAGGCGACCCGGCCCGACCCGACGATCCGGTGGCGAGGAGGCGCCTGGGACATCACCTTCGCCGGTCGCAGCGTCACGGTCCGCGCCTCGAAGGGTCTCGCCGACCTCGTCACGTTGCTCGCGGCCGATGGTCGTGAGGTGCACTGCTTGGACCTGGTCGGAGCGGTGACTCGGGAGGAATCGACGGGCGAGGTCATCGACGCACGAGCCCGTCGTGCGTACGAACAGCGGATCCGCGACCTCCAGTCGGACATCGACGACGCCGAAGCGGACAACGACCACGCCCGGGCCGAGCGAGCCCACGCCGAGTTCGATGCACTCGTCGAGCACCTCGCGGCGGCGGTCGGTCACGGCGGTCGCACGCGGCGCGCCGGCGGCAGCGCCGAGCGGGCCCGGTCGGCCGTCACCCAGCGGCTCCGGGCCGCGGTGCGCAACCTCGAGTCGGTGCATCCCGACCTCGGGCGCCACCTGCAGGTCTCGGTGCGAACGGGGAGGTACTGCAGCTACGCGCCGGAGCACCCGACGAGATGGACCGTCGAGCACACGGACCAGTGAACGGGTGTCGGGCCGACCCGGCGCCGGTCCGGCGTGTTCGTCACATCGTGAGGTGCGATCTCACGCCGTATCGGGTGACCGCTGAGATCCAGCGGCAACCGACCAAGGAGCCACCGTGACACTCCGCCAGCTCACCGGCGATCAGCCCTTCCTCGCAGACGGCGGTCTCGAGACCGTGCTCATCTATCTCGACGGCATCGACCTGCCCGAGTTCGCGTCCTTTCCGTTGGTCCAGACCGACCAGGGACGCGAGACGCTGACCGCGTACTACACCACCTACGTGCAGCTCGCGGCGCGTCTTGGTCGAGGCATCGTGCTCGACACGCCGACATGGCGCGCCAGCCTCGACTGGGGTGCCCGCCTCGGCTACGACGCCGATCGGCTCGAGCGCGTCAACCGTCGGGCCGTCGAGCTCGTCCGCGACGTCGCGCTCGCGCACCCGGATGTCGAGGTCGTCGTCAACGGCGCCGTCGGCCCACGTGGTGACGGCTACGTCGTCGAATCCGCCATGTCCGCGTCCGAGGCGACGCGGTTCCACGCGCTCCAGGCGCGTGCCTTCGCCGATGCCGGCGTCGACGTGATGACCGGCGTCACGATGACCCATGCCGACGAAGCGATCGGCGTCACCCGCGCCGCCGTCGCCGTCGGCCTGCCCTCCGCCGTGTCGTTCACCGTCGAGACCGACGGCAGGCTGCCGTCGGGCCAGGGCCTGGCGGAGGCCATCGCCCAGGTCGACGACGCCACCGACGGGGCGCCGGCGTACTACCTCGTCAACTGCGCCCACCCCACCCACTTCCACGACGTGGTCGACACCGACGAGTCGTGGACGAGCCGGATCAAGGGCGTGCGTGCCAACGCCTCGCCGATGAGTCACGCGGAACTCGATGCCGCCACCGAACTCGACCGTGGCGACATCGCCGACCTCGCCGGCTGGTACCGGGAGCTCCGACAACGGCTCGACCTGCGCGTCGTGGGCGGCTGCTGCGGCACCGACCACGAACACATCGAAGCCATCGCCGTCGCCACGGCATCGCCATGACGGCCCAGGCCGGGAGGTGGAGCGCATGATCGTCGAGCGCGTGTCTGTCGATGGGGCCGATCTGGCCCTGCGTCGGTGGGGCGACCAGGGGCCGACGATCGTGGCCCTCCACCCGGGCGTCGGTGACAGCCGCATCTGGCAATGGTGCGCCCCGGCGTGGGCCGCAGCAGGCTCCCGAGCCGTGGCCTACGACCGGCGGGGTTTCGGGGAGACCCACCACGAGCCTGCGGCCCACGACGATCTCGATGATCTGCGGGCCGTGATGGCGGCGACGCACGCAGCGCCGGCGGTGATCGTCGGGAACAGCATCGGTGGCGGCCTCGCGGTCGACCTGGCCCTGTCCTCACCCGACGCCGTGTCGGCGCTCGTGCTCATCGCGCCGTCCATCTCGGGCTCCGACGACCACCACTGGCCGACCACACCAGCCGAGGTCGCACAGGACCGCCTGATCGCTGCCGCCGAGGCGGCCGGCGACCTCGAGCGGGTGAACGAGCTCGAGGTCCGCTACTGGCTCGACGGTGTCGACCAGCCGGAGGGCCGAGCCGGCGCTGCCGCCCGCGACCTGATGATCGACATGAACGGTCGGGCATTGCGAGCCGAACCCGTCGGTGAACGCAGGGGAGCTCCTCCTGCCTGGGGCCGACTCGGAGCGATCGAGGTGCCGGTGCTGGTGGTGGTCGGGGCGCTGGACCTCCCCGCAATCCGTGCCCAGTGCCGCCAGATCACCGATGCCATCGCCACCGCACGGCTGGTGACCATCGCCGATGCCGCGCATTGCCCATCGGTCGATGCACCGGACGAAGTGAACGCCGTCGTACTCGAGTTCCTCGGTTCCTGACGGTCCTGGCGTGGCCGCTCCTCACCGACGGGCTCGAGCCCGCGTTCGTAGGACACTCACCTGCAGCTCTCGGGTGGTTCACAGCTTCGCTCCTCACGATGGCGCCCATGTCCGACACCCCCGGGCGCGAGAGCGCCGCAGACGCATCCCACGGCCCGTCTCCCTCCCCGACACCGCCGCCTGACGCGCCCGCAGGCGGTGCCGGTTGGCGAACATGGGCGATGGCGACGGTGGCGACGCTCGCCGTGGTCGCCGCCGGTTTCGTCTTCGTCGGCGGCGAGAACAGCGATGCCAGCGAGAGCCCTGCCGTCGTCGCCACCGACGCCGCAGACGCAGCGGCGACCGACCCCGGGCTTCGCGGTGGCGGTGGCGCCGAGGGGCGCGGCGGCGGCTTCCCCGGTGGTGGATTCGGGGCCAGCGGGGAGGTGGCAGCCATCGAGGGGACGACCGTGACCGTCGAGGTGCCCTCCGATGCGTCGGGCGGCACCACGCTGTCGACGGTGGAGACCGACGACGCCACCGAGATCGTGGAGATGGTCGAGGGGTCGATCGACGACTTGGCGGTCGGCGACGAGGTCGTCGTGGTCGGCGACGAGTCCGATGGGCTGGTCACGGCCACGAGGATCACCGAGGGCGGCGGCGTCGGTGGCGGCGCAGGCGCCGCTCCCGGCGGCGGGCGCACGCCGCCGGAGGGACTCGAGCCGCCCGACGGGGTCGAACCCGGTCGGGGAGGTGCCCCGGCCGGCGGGCTCGTCGCCGGATCGATCAGCTCCATCGACGGTTCCGTCCTGACGGTCGAGACCGCCGACGGCACCGTCACCGTCGAGGCCGACGCCGAGACCACGATCGTGGTGACCGTCGCTCGATCGTTCGACGACATCGAGATCGGCGACACCATCCAGGCCACGGGCGAAACCACCGAATCGGACACCGGAGAGTCGGTGGTCTCCGCGACCAGCATCCAGATCGGATCGCTCGGGCTCGGCCGCACCGGCTTCGGCGGCGGTTCCGCCCCGCCGGTGGACGACGCCGCCACCACGAACTGAGACGAGGAGCAGATGCACACCGCACGCCGGCTCGCGACGAAACCCTTCGTCGTGATGCCGCTCATCGCTGTCCTGGTGCTCTCCGGCTGGTGGCTCGTCATCCGGCCCGACGACGCCGCCCAGACGACCAACGCCGCGGGCGCAGCGCAGGTCGTCGAGGCATCGCTCGGATCGTTGACCGAGACCGTCTCGGCCGAAGGCACCCTGGCCTACGCCCAGTCCGAGGACCTGTCGTTCTCGGCGTCCGGCACCGTGACCGAGGTCCTGGTGGAAGCCGGGCAGGCGGTCACCGAAGGTGACGTGCTGGCCACGCTCGACTCCCCGGAACTCGCGGCCGGCGTCGCCTCGGCGGAGACGGCCGTTGCCGAAGCCGACGCACGACTCGCCGATGATGTGACCGCGGGCGCATCGGACGCGCAGCTCGCGGCCGACGAGACCAACCTCGAGACCACGCTGGACCGTCTGGCCGACGCGCAGACGGCACTCGAGGGCGCCCAGCTGCTGGCCCCGTTCGACGGGACTGTCTCGACCGTCGACCTCGTCGTGGGCGAGGAACTCGGCTCCGGCGGCACGAGTGGCACGTCGTTGTCCGGAACCGGCGCCGGATCGGGGCTGTCGTCGTCGACGCTCGGCGCCGGCAACACGGCGGGCCCCGGCGCCACGACCGGCACGGCGGACTCGACCGCACAGATCCAGGTCGTGACGTCGGATCGGTTCGTCGTCGAGATCGGTTTCGACGACACCGACATCGAGCACGTGACCGAGGGGCAGGAGGCGACGATCTCGCTGTCGACCAGCACGTCCTCGGCTGCGTTCGGGTTTCCCGGCGGTGGCGGTGGGTTCCCCGGACGAGGAGGACTCGCCGGCGGCGCCGTCGACGCAGATGCAGACGACGCCACGCCGCTGAACGGCGATGTCGCCCCGGCAGCCGGTGCGGTGGCCGCGGTGAGCGGCGTTGCTGACGCCAGCTCGGGCGTGGCGAGCTTCCCGGTCACGGTCGAGTTCGTGGACGACTCGGGCGACTACCACGCCGGCGCGTCCGTGGTCGTCGAGTTGTCCTACGGCGACCCGACCCGAGTGGTCCAGGTGCCGTCGTTCGCCGTGTCGACCGCCGACGATGGCTCCGCAACGGTGACCGTCCGAACGGCGAACGGCGACGAGACCCGCGAGGTGGTCACGGGCGATTCGTCCGGGAACATGATCACGATCGTGTCCGGGCTCGAGGTCGGCGAACAGGTCGTGCTCCCGGTTGGCGGCGGCGAAGGTCGAGGCGGTGTCGGCGGTGTGCCCGGCGGCCTTCCGGGCGTCGTGCAGGAGGGGTCGTGACCGTGCCCGACGCCGTCATCGAACTCACCGGCATCGGCAAGACCTACCGGTCGGGGTCCCTCTCGGTCGACGCGCTCCGGGACGTGGATCTCGAGATCGGAGCAGGAGAGTTCGTCGCGATCATCGGTCCGTCGGGGTCGGGCAAGTCGACCCTGATGCACCTCATCGGATGTCTCGACGTTCCCACGACCGGCCGGTTCCTGCTCTCGTCCGAGGACGTCGGTGAGGCATCGGAGAATCGGCTGGCCGAGGTGCGCAACCGCAACATCGGGTTCGTGTTCCAGCAGTTCAACCTGTTGCCGTACCTCCCGGCGTGGCGCAACGTCGAGCTCCCACTGCTGTACGCCGACGTCAGCACCGGTGACCGCAAGGAGCGCGCCCTCCACGCACTCTCCCAGGTCGGGCTGGCCGACCGGGCGGATCACAAGCCCGGTGAGTTGTCCGGCGGACAACAGCAGCGAGTCGCCATCGCACGGGCCCTGGTGACCGAGCCAGCGCTCCTGCTCGCCGACGAACCGACCGGCAACCTCGACTCGTCGTCGACCGAGGACATCCTCGGCCTCCTCGAACGACTCCACACCGAAGGCCGGACCATCGTGCTCATCACCCATGAAAGCGACGTCGCGGCCCGTGCCGGTCGGGTCATCTCGATCCGCGACGGTGTGGTCGTGGCCGACGAACGCCGGGACGGTGGACGGCCATGACCTGGCGCGACACGATACGAACGGCGGGCGATGCCGTCCGCACCCACCGGCTGCGCTCGGCGCTCACCATGCTGGGCATCCTGATCGGGATCACCGCCGTGATGCTCTCGGTGGGGATCGGCAACGGGGCCAAAGCCGAGGTCCGCGACCAGATCAACGAACTGGGCACGAACATCCTCGTCGTCTCCCCCGGGAGTTCCACCGACTCGACCGGGAACCGCGGCGGCTTCGGCAGCGCCTCGACCCTCACGACCGTCGACGCTGCGGCACTGGCAGACCAGATCGTCGCCCCCGACGTCCAGGCGGTCGCACCGACCTCGGAGACGTCAGCCTCGCTGAACGTCGACGACACCAACTGGACCACGACCCTGCTCGGCACCACGCCGTCGTGGCAGGAGGTCCGCAGCCGTGCGGTCACCTCCGGACGGTTCATCACCGACGAGGACACCGCCACGGCGGCCAAGGTCGTCGTCCTCGGTCCGGACACCGCGACGGAGCTCTTCGGCGGTGCCGCGGCTGCCGTCGGTGGAACGGTGACCTACGAGGGAACCCGACTCGAGGTCGTCGGCGTGCTCGAGTCGCTCACGTCCTCCGAGGACACCTCGAACAACGACCTGGCGATCGTGCCGACGAGCACGTATGCCGAGCGGCTCGTCGGCGGTTCCGACCGTGACTCGGTGTCGGCCATCTACGTCAAGGCGACCGACGACGCCACGCTCTCCGCCGCCTACCAGGAGACCGAGGCGTTGCTCACCAACCTCCACGGCGTGACCAGCACCGACGATCTCGACTTCGCGATCGCCACGCAGGAGTCGATCCTCGACGCCGCCAGCACGGTCGACCGCACGCTCAGCGTCATGCTGGCCGGCATCGCGGGTATCGCCCTCCTCGTCGGAGGCATCGGCGTGATGAACATCATGTTGGTCTCGGTCACCGAACGCATCCGAGAGATCGGGCTGCGCAAGGCGCTCGGCGCCCGGCCCGGCCTGATCCGCCGCCAGTTCCTCATCGAGGCCAGCATCCTCGGCCTCGCTGGCGGGTTGGTCGGTGTCGGCCTCGGTGTCGCGGCCGCGGCCGTGCTCCCGTCGCTGCTCGACACGAGAGTGATCATCTCGGTGCCGGCTTCGGTCGCCGCCATCGTCGTCGCCGTCGGTATCGGCGTCCTGTTCGGCGTCTACCCCGCAACCCGTGCGGCCCGCCTCGCCCCCATCGACGCACTCCGGAGCGAATGACATGACAACCGCACACCACAGCGTCTCCAGCGGACGGTCCTTCGCCCACCGCCGCTGGCGCCGTGTGGCCGTCGCCGTCGCACTCTCGATGCTCGTGATCGGGACGGCGGCGACGGTCGCACTCGGCTCCGCCGCCGACGGTGGGCGGTACCGGACCGCCACGGCGTCGGTCCAGGACACCACCGAGACACTCGGCGAGGTCGGCACGGTCGAACCCATCTCCCAGGTCGCGGTCGCGTTCCCGAACGGTGGCACGGTCGCCACGGTCGACGTCGCCGTGGGCGACGAGGTCGGGGTCGGCGACGTCCTCGCCACCTTGGACGCCGCCTCGCTCGAGGCCGACGTGCGTTCGGCCCAGGCCGACCTCGACCAGGCCGTGCTCGACCTCGAACTGGCCCGCAACGGCGAGACCGTGACCGGTGGCGGCGGGGAAGCCGGCGCGAGCGTCGTCGGGCTCTCCGGCTCCGGTGCCGTCACCGTGGACCTCACGGCCCAGGCCGACCCGTCGTCCGGACCGTCCGCCTCGTCTGCCCCTTCGGCAGGGGACAGCTCCCCAGCAGGAGACGACGGCACGCTCGCCGCAGCGGAACAACGGGTGCTCGACGCCCAGCGAGCCGTCGACGGCGCACTCCGCCTGGCGTCGGAGAAGCTGACCTCGGCCCAACAGATCTGCGCCGCCCTCGGCGAGGACGCCGACCCCGCACCGGCATCCACCTCGACGAGCTCCACGTCGACGAGCACCACCGCCGTGCCCGACGACGCGAGCACGGCGGCGGGCGCGTGCTACGACGCGCTCGCCGCAGTCCTCGATGCCCAGGGCGTCACCCAGGCGGCGCAGAACACCCTCGCCGATGCCGCCGCGGCCCTCGACCTCCTCCGGGCCGAACGCGCCGCGACCGCGGGATCGGACAGCGCCGACACGTCCGAAGGAAACGTGGACGGAGGCGCCGGGTCCGACGACGCGCCGACCGGCACCCCAGCCTCGCCGACGGCACAAGCCTCGCCGACGCCGTCGTCCGAAGACCTCATCGCCCACCAGAAGGCCATCGACGAAGCCGAACTCGCGCTCGTCGTCGCCGAGCACGCCCTCGACCACCACAGCATCGTCAGCCCGATCGACGGGACCATCATGGCCGTCGGCCTCGGCGCCGGCGACGACGTGGACGCGGCTTCCGACACTGCCACCATCACGGTCGCGGGCGACGGCGGCTACGAAGTCACCGCCACCGTCGGCGTCGACGATCTCCCCGATCTCGAGATCGGCCAGACCGTCACCGTGGTGCCCGACGGGTCCACCGGCGAGCACCGCGGTGAACTCGTCGCCATCGGCCTCGTCGGGTCATCGGGCACGTCCGGGACCGCCTACCAGGTCACCGTCGGACTCACCGATGCGGAGGGCGAGCTCCGCAACGGCTCCGTGGCCTCGATCGCCATCGCCATCGACGAGGCCGTCGGCGCGGTGTCGGTACCGACCTCCGCGGTCCGGGTCGACTCCGGCGATCACTACGTCCTCGTCCTCGACGGCGACACGGCCGAGCGCGTCGCCGTCGAGATCGGCGCCGTCGGCGCGACCTGGACCGAGATCACCGCCGGCGTCGCCGCCGGCGACGTCGTGGTCATCGCCGACCTCGACGAGCCCCTTCCCGGGTCGGCGAGCGACACGACCGGCGCCGGGAACACCGGCGACGTCGGTGGTGGCGGAGGGCGCGCCGGACTGGGTGGGGGAGCATTCCCCGGCGTGCCCGGCAACTGAGCGGCGCCACCAGACGGGCACGTTGTCCCCTTCCCGGTGATCCCATCGGGAACTACCATCGAGCGCGCCTCCTGCGCACCGTGATCCATGACGGAGCACGCACATGCATGACCAACTGACGCCGCTCGGCCGCACCGAACCCGATGGCCCCGGCCGTCTGCGGCCGGTCGCACCCGGTCTGTGGGCCACCCCGGACGAACCGCTCGGCGACGGCCCGGCACGGACCTGCGGCTTCTTGCTGCAGCGCGACACCGGCAACGTGTTCGTCTACTCCTGCTCGGCCATCGCCGACTTCTACGACCACCTCGACGAACTCGGCGGCGTGGCGATGACCGTGCTCAACCACCGCGACGAGGCCACCCGCCACGTGACCCGGCTCGCCGACCACTACGGGATCCCGGTGCGAGCGCATGCGGACGAGGTGGATGCATGCCGGAGACGCGACGTGCGCGAGATCGCGCCCATCACCGACACCGAGACCCACTTCGGGCCCGACCTGCTCGCGGTGCATGCCCCGGGACACACCCCCGGCACTGTCGCCTACCTGTGGCACAACCCCGCCGACGACAAGCGGTACCTCTTCACCGGTGACACGTTCACGAACTTCACCCTCGACCGTTTCCCCGCCGTGCTGACGTTCCACTCCTACGAGGGCAACCTCGACGACATCCGCACCACGCTCGACCGCCTCGACCGCCACCGCTCCGACGTGCTCTGCCCCGGACTCCTGGGCGGCACCATCCACGCCTACGCCTGGGACGACACCGGTCGGCACAGCGTCATCGACCATGCCCGCCAACAGCTGCCGTCGGGCTCGACCCACCGCGGCGGGTGATGGGCACACCGAGGCGCCGTCGCCCGCCGGCACGAAGCGGAGCCGAGCGGATCGGTGCAGACTGACACCATGTCTGGATCGTCGGCCGGGCGGCGCGGAGACGGGGCTGGCGAGTGGAGCTCCGCATACCGCGACCTGTGCGCCCGGTCGGTGGACGGGCTGACCGAGGCGGAGGTCGAACGGCTGGCGGTTGCGTCGTATCTGTTCGGAGACGACGGCCGGTCCACGGCGATGTGGGAGGAGGCCCACCGTCGACACGTTGGCGCCGACCGTCCCGCCGATGCGGCCCTGTGTGCGTTCTGGTTGGCGTTCTCCTTGATGATGCGAGGTCAGATGGCTCAGGCCGGAGCATGGCTCGGACGCGCCGAGGCGACGCTCGCCACGACCGAGCGATGCCGCGCCAGCGGCTACCTCCTGGTCCCGCAGCTCATCGGGGCGCTGGATGCGGGCGAGTCGGTGGCGGCCCGCGAACTCGCCGAGCGGGTGGCCGCCGTCGCCGCGACGTTCGCCGACCCGGATCTCGCGGCCTTCGCCCGGCTCGGGGACGGACAGGCACTGATGGCGATGGGGGACCTCGCCGCGGGGACCGCGCAACTCGACGCGGTCATGTTGTCGGTGTCGACGGGAGAGGTCGGCCCGGTCGTGGCCGGCATCGTCTACTGCGCCGTCATCCTCGAGTGCATGCGGGTGTTCGATCTCCCCCGCGCCTCCGAGTGGACCGACGCCTTGGACGACTGGTGCGAGGGCCAGGTCGACCTCGTCCCGTACCGGGGCCAGTGTCTGGTCCATCGATCACAGCTCCAACAGGCATCCGGTGACTGGGCGTCGGCCCAGGCCTCGGCCGTTGCGGCGTGCGAACGGCTGGCCGATCCGCCGCACCCCGCGCTCGGTCTGGCGCGCTACCAGGAGGCCGAACTCCACCGACTGCGCGGGGCCTTCGACGAAGCTGCTGCCGCGTACGCGCGGGCCAGCGCCTGCGGCCACGACCCGATGCCCGGCCTGGCCCTGCTCGCACTCGCTCGTGGCGACGTCGACGGAGCCGCGGCCGGTATCCGTCGCGCACTCGAGTCCACCAGGGTCACGGCGCAGCGACCGGCGCTGTTGGCGGCCGCGGTCGACATCCTCCGCGAGGCCGGCGACCGCGTCGGCGTACGCCGCGCCGCCGACGAGCTCCGGACGATCGCCGACACGTCGCCGTCGGAGGTGCTGCGCGCGATGTCGGCGCACGCGGTGGGCGCGGCGTTGCTCGGCGAAGGGGAACCGGCCGGCGCGCTCGGCCACCTCCGTGCCGCCCACCGGACCTGGACCCGCATGCACCTGCCCTTCGAGACGGCCCGAACCTCCGTGCTGCTCGGTCTGGGATGCCTGTCGCTCGGTGACCACGCGTCGGCAGAGATCGCGTTCGACAACGCCGCGTCGATCTTCGCCACCCTCGGCGCCCGCCCGGACTCGGACCGTCTGCGAGCGTTGCGGCCGTCGGCCGCGTCATCGTCGGGTGCCGAGGTCGACGCGGGTCTGTCGGCGCGTGAGGTCGAGGTGCTCGCCCATGTCGCCGCGGGCCGGACGAACCGCGAGATCGCCGCTGCGTTGACCATCAGCCAGCACACGGTCGGCCGCCACCTCGAGAACGTCTTCGCCAAGCTCGGCGTGAACAGCCGGGCCGCGGCCATCGCGTACGCCTACGAGCACGGCCTGCTCTGACCGGCCTGCTCTGACCGGTGGGGCATCTCCCCCATCGTCTCCGGCACCGGAGAATGGGGCAGGTGGGCGATGCCGTGTGCACGAGGCGGTTCGTACGGTGACCTCGTCGGTGATCGTCATCGACACCAGACGAGGGGGGCCGATGATGTCCGCACCAACCAGGCGCACCGACGCTTCGTACCGAGACTTCACCGGGACCGGTGCCGAGAACTACGAGCGCTACTTCGTCCCTGCGATCGGCGCACCCGTCTCAGCCGGGCTGCTCCGTGCCGCCGCCCTGGCCCCGGGCGAGCATGTCCTCGACGTCGGTTGCGGCACCGGCATCGTCGCTCGGCAGGCGGCCACCGCCGTCGGGGCAACCGGATCGGTCACCGGGGTCGATGTCGCCGCCGACATGATCGCGGTCGCCGCCGCGCAGCCTGCGCCGTCCGGCGCGCCGATCGAATGGCGCGAAGGCGACGCCACATCGCTCCCCGTCGCTACCGGCAGCGTCGACGTCGTGGTCTGCCAGATGAGCCTCATGTTCGTGGAGGACCGGGCGGTGGCCGTGCACGAGATGCACCGCGTGCTCGTCGACGGCGGACGTGTGGTCGTGACCACACCGGGACCGATCCAGCCTCCCTTCGAGTTGCTCGAGGCGGCCATCGTCCGCCACATCAGCCCCGCGCTCGCCGGGTTCGTCCGGATGGTGTTCTCGATGCACGAACCGGCCGTCCTCGCATCGCTGTTGCGCGACGGGGGCTTCACCGC
>JBFIHN010000059.1:0-12302 GCA_041601775.1 Acidimicrobiales bacterium | reverse complement strand
TGGCGTGCACCATCAGGCGGGCTGACGAGTCGGCGACGTGAGGAGCCGACGAGCAGCCAGGACCGGGTGCAGGTCGGGACGAAGCCCCGGCGTGCACCATCAGGCGGGCTGACGAGTCGGCGACGTGAGGAGCCGACGAGCAGCCAGGACCGGGTGCAGGTCGGGACGAAGTCCCGGCGTGCACCATCAGGCGTCGTCGAGGAGTTCTTCGGGTTCGATCAGTTCGCCGGCCGCGGCCAGCGCGCTCGCCAGACCGACCGCACGTCCGTACACGGCGGTGAAGAACGCCTCGCTCACATGGTCCTGGCCGGGCAGCGGGGGGCGTCCGAGCGAGCGGACCACGGCAGCGGGGTCCTCGGTGATGCGGATGTCGCTCGTGGGCTCCGGCAGCTTCGACCGGTCGCCCCAGTACTCCTCGACCGCCTTGCCCTTGTTGCGGCGCTTCCGGTTGCGACGGCGACCGGAGCTCTTCCCTCCGCCACCGTCGTTCTGGCCCTTGCCGCCGCCCTTGCCGTTGGAACCGTTGGGTGGGGTCATCGCTCGTCTCCGTCGTCGGTGAGCAGGAGTGCGGGGTCGATCCCCAGCGCCGCCTGCAGTTGGTCGGCGTCGAGATCACCGATCGAACTCGACTTGGGGAGGACGAGGTCGGCGATCTGTCGCTTCCCGGCGACGACCTCCTCGACACGCTCGTCCACCGTGCCCGGACAGACCAGGCGGTGGGCGATCACCGTGTTCTTCTGTCCGATGCGCCACACGCGGTCGCGCGCCTGGTCCTCGACGGCGGGGTTCCACCACCGGTCGTACAGCACGACGTGGTTGGCCGAGGTCAAGTTGAGGCCGGTGCCGCCGGCCTTGAGCGACAGGACCATGGCCCCAGCGCCCTCGCCGGCCTGGAAGTCGGACACCAGCGTGTCGCGTGCACCGCGGGCCAGGCCACCGTGATAGCAGTGGATCGGGATCCCGTTGCGTTCGGTGAGGTAGGCGGCGAGCTTCTCTCCCCAACTGGCGAAGTGGGTGAAGATGAGCACCCGTTCGCCGGACTCGAACACCGACTCGACGATCTCGTTGAGGCGAGCGAGCTTGCCCGAGCGGCCGTCGAGCGGGCCGCCGTCCTTGACGTAGGCCTCCGGGTGGTTGCAGATCTGCTTCAGCGCGGTGATGGCGGCGAGGACGGCGCCCTTGCGCTTGGGCGAGCCCTCCTGCTCGGCGGTCTCGACCACGAGTCGGTCGAGGACGGCCTGGTACAGACCGATCTGCTCCGCCGTCATCGCGCAGTGGTCGAGTTCGTCGATCCGGTCCGGCAGTTCGGCGGCGATCGCCGGCTCGGCCTTGGTGCGCCGGAAGACGAGGATCCCGTTGAGGGCTCGGAGCGCGCTCTCGGCGCCGTCCTTGCCCGTCCCGCTCGGAGAGAGCTGGGCCACGAAGTGCGAGCGAGCACCCACGAGTCCGGGGTTGCAGTAGTCGATGATCGACCAGAGATCCCCGAGGCCGTTCTCGATCGGGGTCCCGGTCAGCGCAATGCGGCTGCGGGCCTCGATCCGGCGCAGCTGTTGCGACACCTCGGCGTTGGGGTTCTTGATGGCCTGGGCCTCGTCGAGGACGACCTTTCCCCACTCCACCTTCGAGAGTGCGTCGACGTCGCGGACTGCCGTCCCGTAGGTCGTGATCACCAGATCGGCGCGGCTGGCCATCGTGGGGATACCGCTGGTGCTGGCGCGGCTCTGCCCGTGATGGACGACGACACGCAGCGCGCCGGTGAAACGGCGCGCCTCGGCGGCCCAGTTCCCCACCACGGCCGGCGGAGCGATGACGAGGGTGGGGCCGTGCCCGGTCGTCTCGGTGACGTGCGCCAGGATCGTCGGCGTCTTGCCGAGGCCCATGTCGAGGGCCAGGCAGCCGCCGAGTCCGGCGTCGTCGAGGAACCGAAGCCAGGCGACGGCCTCGGCCTGGTAGCTGCGGAGCTCGCCCGCGAAGCCGTCGGGGGTCTTGACGTCGTCCTCGGAGATCCGCGACGCGCTGCGGAGCAGGTCGGCCGCCCAGCCGGCACCCGCGAGCGAGATGCCACCGGCGAGCGGTGAGCCCTCGAGCCCGAGTGCCTGGCGGAGCATGTCTGCTCCGGTGAGCCGTGTCTGGTCGGCTCGTTCGGCGAGCGCGGCAGCGGCCTCGCGCAGATCGGCCTTGTCGAGCTCGACCCACTTGTCGCCCGACTTGATCAGCGGGCGGGCCTCGCGTGCGAGACGTTGGATCTGCTCGGCCGTCAGTTCGACGTCGTCGAACACGACCGACCAGCTCACGTTGGCCAACTGCTGGGCACCGACCACTGATTCCTGGGCCTCGTCGGCCGTGAGCCGCAGTGCGGGGGCCGGCTTCTTCCGCGACAGCGCGGGCACCCGTACGTCGAAGCCTGCGGTGGTGAGCACCTCGCCCGTGGTGCTCATCAGCTGCCACGCCTCGTCCTGGCTGAGGATGACCTCGCCGCGACGGCGTCCACCGGGACGGCTGAGTTCGGGGAAGAGCCGCTCGACCCGTGCGAGTTGCTCCTTCATCTCGCGCGCTCGGGTGTTCGACGCGTTGACCATGGCTACCTCGACGGGCTCGAGCACGTCGTCGACGCCGGGGCCGAGGACCTTGCAGTGCCAGGCGTCACCGTCGTCGGGTGGATCGAGCGCGATCGTCAAGGCGAACTTGGCGGTGCCGGTCACCGGTGCCGACCACTGGTCGAGACGGCGAACCAACTCCGCCCCCGCACGCGTCGGCGCGTCGAAGGGCGAGCCGTCGAGCTTGGCCAGGACGGACTCGGCCACATCGCTGCGCGAGCGCGGGTCCGGCGGCGCGGCCGGGACCTCGAGGCGCTCGGCTGCCATCCGGCAGATCGTGCCGACGAGGTCGGCGAGCAGCGACTGGGTGAAGGCCCGACCGTCCTGACGGTTGCCGGCGGTGGCTGCGGCCCCGGGCCGGACCGCGGCGAGGTCGCCGATGGTCTCGGGGTCGATCAGCGCCGGCTCCCACCGGACCTCGAACGTCGACACGTCGCGGCTGCCGTCGTCGCGTTTGCGGATCTTGCGCAGGCGCGGGACCATCCGGCCCTGTGCGGTCAGCCGTACGGCCAGTGCCGTGGTGAGGCCCATCCACGGGACGGATGCGCCGAGACCCTCGGTGTCGGCCGACGCCCGCTGGGCGACGAGCCAGCCGAGCGTCGAGCCCAGTGGAGCGACGAGGCTGTCGGCCTTCGTCCCGTCGATCAGCCGGATCGGACGGTGCTCTTCCCACGGGATCGAACCGCCACCGGCGGCCTGGAGTCGTTCACGGACCTCCGCTGCGGACGCGCTGGGCGCGTCTCGCCCCCCGGCCCAGGCGATGAGGACGCCGGGCTCCCAGGAGAGCTGCAGCTCGGTCGTGCCGACCTCGGCCGGGGCCGGTTGGCTCTGCGGCGCCGGTCGCTTTCCGGGCCCGACCAACTCGTCGTCCGCCGGCGGACCCAGGATCTCGGTCAGCACCTCGTCGATGCGGTACGCCTCACGATCGAAGTCCTCGATGATGACGAACCGTTCGGGCGTCCGGACGGACCGCTTCGTGTCGTCGATCACGCGGTCGGCGCGGTCGAGGAACCGGTAGAGCACTCGCACCCAGTCGTCCTGGAATCGCCGGAGCAGCGCGAGCTGATCGTCGGTGGCGCGCCCGTCGAGGTGCGCTTGGACGATGTCTTCGAAGTCGGCCGGTAGGTGGG
Organism: Acidimicrobiales bacterium; assembly: GCA_041601775.1. Lineage (GTDB taxonomy): Bacteria > Actinomycetota > Acidimicrobiia > Acidimicrobiales > Salinilacustritrichaceae > Salinilacustrithrix. Next base: position 8,575 of record JBFIHN010000059.1, on the reverse strand, counting down.
CCGCAGGAAGGGTCGAGGAGGTGATCGTGTTCTCCGTTCACGGGTTCGGCGCAGCCGGGACACCGACGACCATCGTCGGGACCGACCCACCGCACAGCGCCGTTGTGCCGATCCCGGAAGGGATCGGAGCCCACGCCTCAGCGGCGGTCGTCCCGGGTGGTCGGCAGCCGGTCGGAACGGGTCACCTCGTGCTCCCGGACACGCGGACGCGTACGGAAGTCGAGGCAATCGGCTGTTGCACAGTGTACCCGGATCAGAGGTAGCGCGGAAGCTCCTCGGCGATCTCTTCCGGTGTGGTCACCGGCGAGAACCGGGCCACGACGGCGCCGGACCGGTCGACGAGGAACTTCTCGAAGTTCCAGGTGATGTCGGAGGACTCGCCGTCGCCGGGTTGCGCCGCCCGGAGCAGTTGGTAGAGCTCGCAGGCGTCGTCGCCGTTCACCTCGATCTTCGAGAACATCGGGAACGTCACGCCGTACTTCGACGTCGCGAAGTCGAGGATCTCGTCGTCGGTACCCGGCTCCTGTTGACCGAACTGGTTGCAGGGGAAACCGAGGACGGCGAAGCCGTCATCCCGGTGGTCGTCATGAAGCGCACGCAGACCTGCGTACTGGGGCGTCAGCCCTCACTCACTGGCGACGTTGACCACGAGGCAGACGGTGTCGGTGAACTTCTCGAAGGACACCTGCTCGCCGGTGATCGCCTTCATCTCGATCTGGTGGAATGCGCTCATGGACGCATCGTAGACACCGTCACCGCTTCCTTTCGCGATACCGGTCGAGTTGGCGCCGCTCCTTCTTGGTCGGGCGGCCTGCGCCCGCGTCGCGAACGGCCTGTGGGGTCTCGCGGATGTACTCCGGGGGCGGTGGGCTGTGGTCCACGAAACACTCGGCCGCCACGGCGGCGCCGACCCGCTTGTCGATGATCCTCGAGACCTCCAGGATCCGGACGCGGTCGCCCACCCGCGCTTCCACGCGGTCGCCGACGACGACCTTGTGCGCGGGTTTCACCGAGTTGCCGTTGACCTCGACATGGCCGCCGTTGCAGCCCTTCGACGCCAGCGACCGCGTCTTGAAGACCCGCACCGCCCACAACCAGCGGTCGATGCGGGTCGTCGCACCATCGGACGAGTGCGCGGCACCCGTCATGGACCCGGAGGGACCACCTACGCGGCGCTCTTCTCGAGGATGTGCACACCGCAGGCCGAACCCAGGCCGATGACGTGGGCCAGTCCGACCTTGGCGCCCTCGATCTGACGGTCGCCGGCCTCACCACGCAGGTGATGGCAGACCTCCCAGATGTTGGCGATGCCCGTCGCCGAGATCGGATGGCCCTTCGACTCGAGGCCACCGGAGACGTTGACCGGTGTCGATCCGTCACGCCAGGACGCGCCGGACTCGAAGAAGTCGACGGCGCCGCCGGGCTCACAGAGTTCGAGGTTGTCGTAGTGCACGAGCTCGGCCGTGGCGAAGCAGTCGTGCAGTTCGACGAGATCGAGGTCCTGCGGCGACACGCCGGCCTGCTCGTAGGCCTGGCGAGCCGCGACCCGGGTGAGGGTGTTGACGTCAGGGAGGACCTGACAGGCTTCCTGCCACGGGTCCGAGGTCAGGATCGACGCCGACACCTTCACGGCCCGGCGCTGCTGCTCCTTCGAGAGTGTCTTGAGCTTCGCGGCCGAGACGACCACCGCGGCCGCGGCGCCGTCGCAGTTCGCCGAGCACATCGGGCGGGTGTTCGGGTAGGCGATCATCATGTCGCCCATGACCTCTTCGAGGGTCATCGCCTTGGTGTAGGCCGCCAGCGGGTTCAGCGTCGAGTGCTGGTGGTTCTTGACGCTGATCCGGGCGAAGAGCTCGAAGGGCGTGCCTTCGTAGTCGTTCTCGTAGAGGTACTCCATGCCGACCTGGGCGAAGGTGCCCGGCATCTGCTGCGTGCCGATGCGCCCGTCGGTTCCCGTGACGGCACCGAAGCGACCGGACGGCTCCCAGTGGTGCCCGTCCTTCTTCTTCCCGCCGCCGCCACCAGCGCCGAGGAGACCGGCACCGGCCAGCTTCTCGACCCCGACCGCGAGGCCCATGTCACACTCGCCGGCCTTGATGGCCATGATCGCCGTGCGGAGCGCGGTTGCGCCGGTCGCGCAGGCGTTCTGGACGTTGTAGACGGGAATGCCGGTCTGGCCGATCTGCTTCTGCAGCTGCTGGCCGAACGACTGTCCGATCAGGTTGCCGTAGGCCATGATCCCCATGTCGCCCATGGTCACGCCACCGTCGGCCAGCGCAGCCATGGCGGCCTGTGCACCGAGGTCTTGGATGTCGAGGTCCGGGTGCTTGCCGAACTTCGTCATGTTGATGCCGAGGATGAAGACGTCCTCACTCATGCGTTCGCTCCTTCTGCTGGTTCGAATCCGAAGCCCACTGCCTCGACGCCGTCGTCGTCGGTACCGAGCGACGTCGTGGCGAGACGGACCTTCATGCCGAGCTTCACGTGCTGGTCGTCGGGCTCGGTGTTGATGACGTTCGCCCGGACGCTGGTCCCGTCGCAGTCGACGACACCGGCCACGAAGGGCACGGGGACGCCTGGGGCGGCGAAGGTCACGATGGTGAACGACTTCAAGATGCCGTCGGTGGCGATCTCGGCCTCGGTGAACTCGGTGCCGAAGCACGAGGCGCACGCGTTGCGTCGGTCGAAGAACCGCGCACCGCACGACGTGCACTCGGTGGCGACGAGGTGCGGTCGGTCACCGAGCCGCAGGTAGTCGACGAGAGGGATCTGTGTCTTGGTCGACACGGGTGCTCCTTGCAATCGGCCGTGGTCCCGACCCATTCCCCCGGGTCGATGACCAGCAGCGCTGGTCTGGTGGCGCCAGCATCCCAGACCGTGACGCCACGACGCCAACCGGCCTGCGGGCACCTCCGACGCCGCCGCACGTAGGCTCGCCTCCGTGGTCGACCTCGCGGAACTCGAGCGGCTCGCCGCGACGGGAGACCCCGACGCGCCGATCCCCGACGACGCGATTCCCTTCGCCGAGCACATCGCTGCCGACGAGCGAGCGGAGCTGTTGCCCGACTGGTACATGCCGCGGCCGATGGCCGGGATCGCGCCGTTGCGCGGCTGGCGTCGCGCCGTGGCATGGCTGATCGTCGCTGCCTTCCTGGCCGTGGTCGCCTCGGGGCTCTGCAGCACGTACGGCGTGCTCGAGATCGCCTGACGGGCGCCTCAGACGTCGACGATCTCGGTGGCCGTGTAGGTCCCGACGAGCTCGAGCCCCGATTCGCCGGTGATGTCGACCGCCAGACAGACGACGTCGTCGTCGAGGTGCAGGAGCTCGGTCGATCCGGTCTGGTCGACCGACGTCGACCCAGCTCGCTCGGCCGTCACGTTGAAGAACGTCGCCGTCGCACCGTCGCCGACCTCGGAGAAGAGGCCGCCGGTGGAGCCGACGTCGAGGATGGGCAGCGCGTCGGCATCGGGGGCGTTGAAGGCGTCCAGGCCCGTGGCCACGAGCGTCTTCCCGGCCGGGACCTCCGGCACGGCGAACGACCACGACGTGTCGTCGGGCAGGTCGAAGTCGGCCAGGTAGACCGTCCAGGCCCGACCCTCGAAGCGGCGGAGGGCGATCGCGTCGACGACGGTCATCGTCTCGCGCGCTCCGTCGCCGTCGAGACGGATCTCGACGTCGAAGGGCAGCCCGTCGGGACAAGCCGCCGGGAGGGCAACCGCCTCGTCCGACACCGTCGTCGTCGGGACGTCACCGGAACCGGAACCGCTGTCCCCGTCGTCACCTCCGCACGCAGCGACGAACACCGCCACGACCGTCAGGAGGACCACCGCATTCCTTCTCCACGCCATGGCGCCAGTCTCGCGTCGCGCTCGTGGTGGGGCGCGCACCCCTCCGGACGCGGAAGGACCCGCCCCCGGGGAGGGCGGGTCCGTTCTCGCGTTCCGTCGAACCTCGCCGTCAGCTGAGGCAGGCGGTGAGGTCCTCGAGCAGCTCCGGCGGGAGGTCGTCGCCCTCGCCACCGGTGACGAGCGCATCGGCGAACAGGTCGGCGAAGGTGTCCTCGTCGAGGTTGTCCTCGATGCACGAACGGACCTCGTCGGGCACGTCGTCGCCGAGGTCCTCGAGGAACGCATCGGTCAGGTTGATGTCGCACTTGCTGAAGCTGCCGGCGACGGCCCTGGCCTCGTCCTCACCGATGTCGAGGCCCGAGTCGGAGAGGTCGGCGCTGCTGGAGAGGTCGTCGACGCTGACGCCGGCGTCCTCGAACGCCGAGGCGCCGCCCACGGCGTCGACCAGCTCACGGGCGAGGCAATCGACCTCGTCATCGGAGAACGGCACGTCGCCCTCGCTTTGGATCGCCTCGGCGACGGCATCGGAGTACTCGTTCGAGCTGGCGCTGCTGTCGCCCCCACCTCCGTCGTCGTCTCCACATGCGGCGAACAACAGCCCGCCCGCCATGACTACGCCCACGATCTTGCTCTTCAACACGTTTCGGTCCTTGCCTGTAGAGGATGATGCCGCCTCCGCCGGAGACGGTCGTTGAACCCTAGGACACCCACCGCACAGAACGAACCATGCCGGTGGTCAGCCGAAGACCCGGAAGACCAGCGCGACGGCAGAGCCGAGGAGGACCACGAGCACGGCTCGCTCGAACGCCGGCCCACCGAGGCCGGCGCGCAGCCGCGTCCCGATCGGGATCATGGCCAGTACGGGGACGAACGCCAGCGCGGACACCATCGACCGGTCCGCGTCGTAGGCACCGCTCGACGCGAGGAGCACCAACTGCACGAGACCCGACAGACCGAAGATCAGGGTCACCGAGAAGACATAGGTCTGTTTGGGCAACCGGTAGCCATGCAGCCAGGTCGCCACCACCGGACCGGACACACCGACGGCACCCTGCATCAGACCGACGACGACACCGACGCCGGGAGCCCACCGGGTGGCGGTGCGGGCGTCGATGGCGACCTCTGGCGCGCGTGCATAGTTCACGACGAAGGCGACGATCGTGACCACGAGCGCGAGCAACAGCGGGTCTTCCGGGACCGAGACGAGGGCGAAGGTGCCGACCACGGCGCCGGCCATGCCGAAGACCACCAGCGGGGCCAGGTCACGTGCCTCGTGGCGGGCGTGTCTCGCGCCCAGGCACAGGAGCGCGTTCGCGGTGACGTTGGGGGCCGCGACGATCACGACCGCGTCCTCCACACCGAGGACCAGCGCGATCAGCGGTACGGCGATCAGCGGGTAGCCCATGCCGGTGACCGACTTCACGAACGCTCCGAGCAGCGATGCCCCGAGCACGACGGCGATCTCGGTGCCACTCATCGTGGCGACGATACGACGTCAGTGATCGAACACCGCGCCGAGGAACTCCCTGGTCCGCTCCTCGCGTGGGTCGTCGAGGATCTGCGACGGGGGGCCGGACTCGAGGATCTGTCCGTGGTCGAACATCACGACGCGGTCGGCCACCTCACGAGCGAAGCCCATCTCGTGGGTCACGAGCATCATCGTCGTGTTGCCCTCGGCGGCGATCGAACGCAGGACCTCGAGCACCTCACCGACGAGCTCGGGGTCGAGCGCCGAGGTGACCTCGTCGAAGAGCATCACCGCTGGTTGGGTCGCGAGTGAGCGAGCGATCGCCACCCGCTGCTTCTGACCGCCCGAGAGCTGGCCGGGCGTCTGTCCGGCCGCATGGGCCAACCCGACCTTGTCGAGCAACTCCATGGCGAGTTCCTCGGCCTCGGCCCGCTTGCGGCCCTGCACCCGGATGGGAGCGAGCGTGATGTTCTCCAACGCCGTCATGTGTGGGAACAGGTTGAAGTGCTGGAAGACCATCCCCACCTTCGACCGCACCTCGCGGATACGCCGCTCCGACGCCGGCGTCGCGCCATCGGCCTCGTGGTAGAGGTGCTGGTCGCCGACCTCGATCGTGCCGGCGTCGATCCGCTCGAGGGTCATGATCACCCGCAGGATCGTCGTCTTTCCCGAGCCGGACGGGCCGATGATCACCACCCGCTCGCCGGGTGCGACGTCGAGGTCGAGGTCGCGGAGCACCACGTTGTCGCCGAATGCCTTGGTGACCTTCCGCATCCGGACCGCTGCAGCGCCGGTCTCGGATCGGGCGGGTGGCGTCGTGTCAGACACGCTCATAGTTGATGCGCCTTTCGAGTCGTCGGACCAGCCATGCGGCCGGGAGGCTCACGGCGAGGAAGCCGGCGCCGATCATCAGGTACGCCTCGACCGGCCGGAAGTCGCCCTGCACCGAGGTCGCGAACGCCATCAGACCGGTGACCTGGATCGCGAAGCCGAGCGGCGCGTCCTTGAAGCCGGCGATGAGGTAGTTGCCCAGTGCGGGGAGCACGTTGGGCACCGCTTGCGGGAGGATCACGCGTGTCCACGCGGTCGCCGGGCCGAGATTCAGCGCGGTCGCCGCCTCCCACTGCCCCGCGGGCACGCTGTTGATGCCGGCGCGGTAGGCCTCGGAGCAGTAGGTCGCGTAGTGCACGCCCAGGCCGAAGATCAGTGCCTGGTTCGGGCTCACGACGATGTCGAAGTCCGGGAGCGCGTAGTAGAGGAAGAACAACTGCACGAGCAGGGGCGTCGACCGCACGAACTCGATGAAGAGCGTGACCGGCCATCGGACCGCTCGGAGTCGCGCACGCCGTCCGAGCGCGAGGAACAGCCCGAGCACCAGGGCCAGGGTGAAGCCGAGCACGGTCGCCATGGCCGTCACGCTGAGCGCGTTGAGGAGGTCGGGGAGCAGCGACCAGGCGTACTCCCAGTCCCAGTTGGTCGACCCGTCCGGTGCGACGTCGGTCCGGAAGCGGTAGCGCTGCGAGCCCTTCTGCGCGAGAGCCCCGGCCGCGACGAGGACGGCCAGCAGCGGCCCCACGATTCCCGGCTTGCGATACCAGGGCGTGTGGTGCACCCGGGTCGGTGGCGTCGACTCCGTGGTCGCCGTGTTCGTGGTCGTCGTCACGTGCGCGCTCCTGCGTCCACGGCGCCGACGGGAGCGACGACGTCGCCGCCCTCGTACTTCCGCTCGACCCACCGTTCCGCCAGGCGGAACCCGAAGTTGATGACCTGCGCCATCGCGAAGTAGAGGATCAGCGCGTTCAGGTAGAGGATCGACGTGTCGACCGGCTCGGACGCGAGGACCCGGTTGGTGTTCAGCTTGTCGATCTCGAACGTCAGGTCGGACATGCCGACCAGCGACACCAGCGCCGTTCCCTTCAGGATCTCGATCGTCAGGTTCCCCATCGGCGGGAGGATCACGCGCATCGCCTGGGGAAGAACGACGAACCGCAACCGCTGGGTGTTCGTCAAGTTGAGCGCGATCGACGCCTCGGTCTGACCCCGGGGAACGGAGAGGATCGCCCCCCGGATGATCTCGGCCCCGTAGCCGCCCATGTTCACGCCGAGCGCGATCGTCGCCAGCCAGAACACGTTGCTCTGGTCGAGACCCATCAGGATCGGGATGGCGTACGCCATCACGAACAGGAGGACGATCGTCGAGATGCCACGGGCGAACTCGACGTAGACCAGCGCGGCACCGCGCACCCAGCGGCGGCTCGACAGACGCGAGATCCCGAAGACCAGCGACAGTACGACCCCGAGGGCGAACGACGCACCGAGCAACTGCACGGTGGTCACCACGCCCTCGAGGACGCGGTCGTACTGCTTCGAGCTCAGCAGGAGTGAGTCCACCGGATCAGGTGGTCAGGTCCTCGACGGTGAGGTCCTGGGCGAGCAGGACGTCCTCCTCGGCGAAGCCGAAACCGGTGATGATGTCGATGAGGCGGTTGCCCTCCTGCATCTCGTTGAGCTTGTCGTTGAACGCGTCGCGCAGGTCCTGGTCGTCCATCCGGAAGCCGAAGCCACCGCAGCCGAGGACCTCCTCGCCGTCCTCGTCGAGCGGCACGAACGACTCGGTGGTCTCGAACCCGTCGAGCACGTCGGTCTGCTGCTTGACGGTCAGGTACGTGCCCGTGACGGCATCGACTCGGCCGGCCTCGAGCGCGTCGTACTGCGCGTTGACGTCGGCGAACACCTCGACCTGGCTGTCGGGGACGCCGGCGGCGTCGGCGTAGCCGATCTCGACCGCACCTTCGAGGATCGCGATGGTGACCGAACCGTTCTCGACCACCGACTCGAAGTCGGTGAGTCCCTCCGGGTTCCCGGCGGGGACGGCAAACGCCTCACCGACGCAGTAGTCGGGATCCGAGAAGAGGATCTGCTCGGCTCGCTCGGCGTTGATGTACATGCCCGCCGCGATCATGTCGAACTGGCCGGCCTGGAGTCCGGAGATGAGCGACCCGAAGTCGACGACGGTCGCCTCGATGTCGTCCACGCCCAACTCGGCGAACACCGCACGAGCCACTTCGGGGGCTTCGCCGGTGACGTTGCCGTCCTCGTCCTCGAACCCGTAGGGCACCTCGTTGGCGATGCCGACGCGGATGGTCCCCGCGGACTGGAGTTCGCCCAACAGGCCGTCAGCCGTCGCCTCCCCGCCCGATTCGGAACTCGCGTCTCCGTCGGCGGCGGATCCGTCGTCGTCGTCGCCGCATGCGGCGA
>JBFIHN010000058.1:0-12302 GCA_041601775.1 Acidimicrobiales bacterium | reverse complement strand
CTCGTCGGTCTCGACGACGAGATCGTCGACAGCAGTGCCCTCGACGAGCAGACCCTCCATCTCGTCGGCGAGGGCGCTCTCCTGGCGGCGTTGCGGGCACCGAGAACCGGCCGGATGCGCGACATCGTCGGCACCATCCAGGCCGATCAGGACCGGATCATCCGCCGGCCGGCCAAGGGCATCACGATCGTCCAGGGCGGCCCGGGGACCGGGAAGACTGCGGTCGCGCTCCACCGGGCGGCCTTCCTGTTGTACGAGCTGGCCGGCCGGGGCGATCAGTCCGCGGTCCTCTTCATCGGCCCCAACCGCACGTTCCTGCGCTACGTCGGCGACGTGGTGCCCTCGCTCGGTGAGGACCAGGTCGTCCTCGCCACGGCGTCCGACATCGGCCCTCCGGTCGAGGTCACGGTCTTCGACGACGACGACGTCGCCCGGATCAAGGGCGACGTGCGGATGGCCGAGTTCATGGCGCGAGCCGTGCGAGGGTTCGAACAGCCCGGGCGCGAGGTCGTCGAGGTCCCGTGCGGCCGCTACGTGCTGCGGCTCGCACCGGACGAGCTCCGTGCGGTGGTGCGGCGTGCGCGGCGTCGCCCGGGCACCCACAACGAACGAGCGGCCGAGGTCCACGCCGAGCTGCGCTCGCTGTTGTCGAGCGCGCTCCGCCGACGGGTGAAGCGGGATCTCGAGCGGCGCCCGTCCGGCGAGGAGATCGGGCGTGTCGGTGCGGAGGTCGATGGGGTCGCGTTCCGAGCGCTCTGCGATCGGGTGTGGCCGCGGCTGCGTCCCACGGAGTTGCTCGAACGACTGCTGCGCTCGGAGGTGCGGCTGCGCCACGCCGGTCGAGGCGTGCTCGACGAGGAGGAGGTCGCGCGTCTCCATCGGTCGAGGCATGGCGGCTGGAGTGAGGGCGACGTCGCGTTGTTGGACGAACTCGACGACCTGCTCGGCCGGCGCGAGGCCGCGGTCGGGGGTGCGAGCGGCGATCGGGCCGAGGACCTCGCTGGCGCGTCGTTCCAGTTGGTCGAACACGCGATGTCCGAGGAGATGCAGGCGGCGCTCGACGACCGGAGTGCGGACTGTCCCCGGTGTGAGCTCGAGATGACCTATGGCCGCGCGCCCGACGGGACGCTCACGCTCACGTGCACGAACCCTCGCTGTGGGGGGACCTGGCCCGCGTACGAGATCGTCGGCGAGCCCGACGCCCAGTTGCTGAACGCGATCATCGAGGAGCTGTCGGACCGGTACGCCGAGGTCGACACCACGCTGCCGCCGATCGCCGACCGCCACTACGCCCATGTGGTGGTCGACGAGGCCCAGGATGTCTCGGCCATGCAGTGGCGAGCCATCCTGCGGCGCAGTCCCACCAAGTCGCTCACGGTGGTCGGCGACCTCGACCAGGCGAGCCAGCCGTGGTCGATCGGCGACTGGTCGCCGGTCGACGCCGCTGCCGGTGCGTCCGATGTCGAGCGCATCGACCTCCAGGTCAACTACCGCACCCCCGCCGAGGTCATGGCGTACGCCGCTGCCCGGATCGCTGCGCTGGGCGGGTCGGTGTCGGCGTCGGACTCGGTCCGATCGTCTGGTGTCGAGCCGGTGGAGCGAACGGCAGCGGCCCACGAGATCGACGCGTTGCTCGCCGAGGCGCGAGACACCCTCGACGACGAGGCGACGGTCGTCGCGGTCGTGCCCGAGGTGCTGGCGGATCCCGGACGCACCGACCTCCTCACCGCGACCGAGACGAAAGGGCTGGAGTTCGACGGCGTCGTGCTGTTCGACCCCGAGCGCATCGCACGAGAATCCGCCCGCGGGCTCCAGCGGCTCTACGTGGCGCTCACCCGGACCACCCGGCTCCTCTGGGTGGTCGAGCCGGACGACGGTTCCACCTGATCCGCAGCCCGGTCGGTCCCGGTCGACCTCACGATCCTTCGGTGGGTCCGACGTGCAGTTCGAGCCGGCACCGTGCCCGACGTGGGTCCTTGGCAACGAGCCGCTGGACGTCGATCCCGCCGATGGTCTCGGCCATGCCCTCGGCCATGCCCAGGTGGAGTTGGCAGACGGTGTCGGGGTCGGACAGGGCGCCGGACTCGAACGGGCAGGCCCGCAGGATGATGTCGACGCGGTCTCGACGCCGTCGCACCTCGGGATCGAATCCCTCGCGCGCCATGGCGTCGGTGATCGCCGCGACCGCGTCGCCGGATGCCGCGCTCGTCTGCCGATGTCGTTCGCTCCCGGCTCGCCGGCCGACCTCGACCGGCGTGTCGCCCGTGCGGATGATCTCGGTCAGCAGGACACTGAGCCGTTCGTAGGGGCCGCTGACCCCCCAGCGGCTCTCGGCGGCGGGTTCGACCCGGTAGACGAGGCGAGGTCGACCCGGACCTGATGGGGCGGCGGTCGTCTCGCCGACCAAGCCGGCGTCGACCAACTTGGCGAGATGCTGGCGGATCGCGTTGTGGTTCAGTCCGAGAAGATCGGTCAACTCGGCGACGTCGACGGGCTCTTCGGTGGCCGTGACGTACGTGAAGATCGTGTGCCGGGTCGGGTCCCCGAGGGCTCGGGCCTGCTCCTGCAGCGTCGACATCCCTCTCGCCTCCTCCCGGTTCGTCGTCCCGTCGTCGGGGACGCTGCGTCGAGGTGACGCATGCTCCTCTGGACTGCTTCTCTGGATCTCGCGTGGGTGTTTCTCTACTTTATGCTAGAGAAAGATCGCGAGACGAGGAGGCGGTCGATGAACAGCAACGTGTCACACGCAGATCTCCTGGAGCTCTCCCGGTCGCTGCAGTCCGCGGCGTTGGGACGCGACGTCGACGTCATCCACACCGAGCTCTGCTCGCTCCGCAACGCGCTCGTCTGCCACATCCGCGACGAGTCGGCCCTGTTCCAGGACTTCTCGCCCGCTGTCGGCTCGGTGGTGCGGCGCGGACAACAGCAGCTGCTCCGTTCGATCGACGAGATCCTCGCCCACGCGGACGAGGCCGATGACGAGTGCCTCTGCGTCGCCAAGGTCTCGCGCCTGACGAGAGCGATCGCACGTCAGGCCAGTCTCGAGCACCACCTGATGAAGGTGCACGGTTAGCGCATCGCTGCCGGTCCGGCGGCGATCAGCGCCCGGTCACGGTGGTGTGTTGCCGACCCAGGTCGATGGCCCCGTCGTCGGTCCCCACGTGCACCTCGATGTGGTCGCCGGGCCGTAGTCGGGCGTCGACGCTCGATGCCCGTCGGCGCACCAGCGCGTGTCGGCGACGTGGAGACATGGCCTGGGCGATCATCCGGACCGGGGTTGACGGTGCCTGGAGCGCACACCCGCCGGGGGTCCCGGTCGCCAGGAGGTCACCGGGCTGCCAGTCCTGGACGCTCGACAGCTCGGTCAGCGAGGCCGCTGGTCCGTGGACCATGTCGGACGCGTAGGCATCCTGACGGATCTGCCCATCGACCCAGAGTCGGACCCGCAACTCTGCGAAGCGAGCGAGGTCGGCATCGTCGACCAGGGTGAGATGGGGGCCTGTTGGCCCGAAGGTGCGGTAGCTCTTGGCCTTGTAGAACTGGGTCTCGGCCAACTGCACGTCGCGTGCGGAGACGTCGTTGACCGCCACGAGGGCGGCGACGTGGCCACCCAGGTCGCCATCGGTCACCGACTGCGGCCCGGCGACCTCGGACGAGAGGACGAGGCCGATCTCGGCCTCGTAGTCGAGGAACGCGACGTGGTCGGGACAGACGATGTCGGTCGTGGCGGGGGCGATCGACGACGATGCCTTGCGGAAGAAGATGTTGAACGGACTGGCTCCCGGAGCGAGGCCCGACTCCTCCAGGTGCGAGTGGTAGTTGATCGCCTGGCACAGGAACTGCTGATCGGTGGTGACGGGGCTGAGGAGTTCGACCGTGTCGATCGAGACCGGTGGATCCGTCGGGTGCTCGCCGGCCATGACGGACGGGGCCGCGTCGGTGACGAACGAACCGGTGGAGGCATGGCGGGCGAGGAGCGGATGGACGTCGGTCCCCTCGACGACACCCCACTGCACCTCGCCGTCGCGGCGGTACCTGATGACGTTCATGGCCATGTCAGCGCTCCAAGATGTGGTGGACGGCGGCCGCGAGTGCGGCGCCCTGGTCTGCGGCTGCGTCGTCGGCGCGCCACGCGATGTGTTGGTCCGGACGCACGAGAAGCGCGCTGTCGGCTCCGAGGCCACACTCCACGCGCCAGGACGCATCGACCTCCGTGTCGATGCCGACCCGTACGTGCACGAGCGGCGCTTCGGCCGCGGTGCACGCCTGGGCCCAACGGTCGTGGTCGCCCAGGGTGAACAGGGTCAGCGCGCCGGTGGCCACGAGGTCGAGGACCGAGGAACCCACGGTGGTCCATGCATGCGGCACCCGGGCGCCGACGCTGGCGTCGGGCTCGAAGCGGCGCGGGTCCTCGAGCGGCGGGGGAGCCTGGCCGACACGTGCCAAGGCGCCGTCGGCGTAGACGTGGCCCAACTGGAGGCCGAGCATGTCGAAATGGGTCGCCTGTTCCGCGACCGCAGCATCGATCGCGGCCCGGTTGCGCGGATCGCTGAGGGCGGCATGCATCCGCTCGGTCGTCGGGTCGACCGCGATGTCGAGCGCCTCGAGCAGCAGGATCAACTTGAACGCGTTGGTCGTGCTCTGCTCGCAGTTGACCATGGCGACCGGGCGCCGCTCGAGTTCGTAGGTCGCGAGCAGCGCCGGCGCCGCCCAGCCGTCCTCCACGGCGCAGAGCTTCCACACCAGTGCCTGGACGTCCGCGACCCCGGTGTTGAGACCGAGACCACCGGTGGGCGGGAATCGATGGGCCGCATCTCCGACGAGGAAGGTCCTCCCGTCGCGCATCCGCTCCGCGACCTGCGCCGACATGTGCCAGGTGCCGGCGCTGAAGATCTCGATCTCGATGTCGTCGTCCCCGGTCCCGTCGCGTCCGATCGCGGCTCGCACGATCTCGGCGCACCGCTCCGGCCCGTAGTCGTCGGCAGACTCGGCGTCAGGGTCGAAGCTGAACATGAAGACCCATTCGTGGTCGATGTCGTGGGCGATGAACACCCCGCTGATCGCTGGATCCAAGACGAAGTGCAGCACCCCCGGCCGTTCGCGGACGACCGGACGCAGGTCGGCCCCGAAGTGGATCGCGACGAAGCTGTCGATGTTCGGTGGCCCCTCCATCTCGATGCCGAGCGACTTGCGGACGCGGCTCCCTGCGCCGTCGGCGGCGATGACGTACGCACTCCGCACCGCGACCTGCTCGCCGGTCGCGCGGTCCTCGACGATCGAGGTGACGCCGTGGTCGTCCTGATCGCTCGACTCCCACTGCATGTCGAAGCGCAGGTCGACGAGCGGGTCGTCGATGGCCGCGTCGACCAGGATCGGTTCGAGTCGGTGCTGGGAGATGTTGCGCAACGGGGTCGGCGTCAGGGCCTCGCAGCCGGCCCCTTGCTGTTCGAACGGGAGGCGACCGACGAGGGTGCCGTCGAGACGGGTGAGGAAGTTCACGTGGCCGGCGTCGACCGGGTCCTTGGCGACTGCGGCGATGGCGTCCATGTCGAACCCCGCCTGTCGGAAGATCTCGAGTGTCCGGGCGTTGACGACGTGCGCCGCCGGATGGTGCCGTGGCCCCGGACGTCGTTCGACCACGAGGCTCTGCCGACCATGTCGGGCCAGCAGTCGCGCGGCGGTGAGACCTGCGGGGCCGGCCCCGACGACCAGATACGGGACGTCGATCGTCCGCATCTAGATCAGCCCTTCGTAGCTGCCGCCGTCGAGTTGGAGGTTCTGCCCCGAGATGTACCCGGCTTGTTCGCTGCACAAGAAGGCGCAGGTGTCACCGACCTCGGCGGGCCGCCCGAGACGACCCGCGGCGATGGTCGACGCCATGTGCTGGTAGGCCTGCTCGACGGTGATCCCGGCGAGCTCGGCGTGGAGCTCGGCCATCTGTCGCTGTCGTCCGGTGTCGATCCGCTCGGGGAGCAGGTTGTTGATGGTGACGTTGGCCGACGCGACCTCACGCGACAGTGCCTTGGACACCGACGTCAGACCGGTTCGGGCACCGGTCGAGAGACCCATCACGGCGACGGGGGTCTTGACCATGGCCGAGGTGATGTTGACGATCCGTCCGTAGCGGCGTTCGACCATGCCGTCGAGGACCAGGCGGATCATGGCCAGCGGCGCCAACATGTTGGCGTCGAGGGCTGCGACCCAGTCGTCACGTTCCCAGTCGGCGAAGCGTCCGGGCGTCGGGCCGCCGTTGTTGTTCACGAGGATGTCGGGCGATGGGCAGGCGTCGACCAACGCCTCCCGCGTCGCCACCTCGCCGATGTCGCCCGGGACGGCGTGGACGGCGACTCCGTGTGTCCCGATGAGCTCGCGTCGTGCCGCGGCGAGGCGGTCGGCGTCGCGGCCGTTGATCGTGGGCTCGACGCCCTCCCGGGCCAGGGCATGGGCGCAGGCCAGGCCGAGGCCACGGCTCGACGCGCTGATGATCGCCGTCTTCCCGGCGAGTCCGAGGTCCACGCCGGTCAGGCCTCCCGCTCGGGCGAGACGTGGGCGGCGTCGCGACGGTCGAGTCGCGTGGCGAAGTCCGCCTTCCAGACGTCGAAGGGCTGGAACTCGGGGAGCGAGTCGACCGCAGCCCGGGTCGCCGTTTCGATCTCGTGGTCCGACGCCGACAACTCGAGACCGTCGGCGTAGGGCTGCGCCACGTGGAACGGTGAGTCGACGAAGCACTCGAGACCGTTGCCTTCGGGGTCGTTGAAGTACAGCGACCATGCGTTGCCGTGGGAGATGGGGATGACGCCCTCGGTGCCGGCATCGGCGAGTCGTGCGCCGATGACGCGGAGGTCGTCGAGGCTCCCCGTGCGGAACGCGAGGTGATCGGCCAGCACGAAGTGATGCTCGGGTGTCGGCATCCCGCTGACCAGCACCACCTGGTGGTGGGCGTCGGGGTCCTGGCACAGGAACGCCAGTTCGGTGCCGTCGTCCCCGGCGGGACCGCGGTTCGTGACCGCGAACCCGAGGACATCGCGGTAGAAGTCGACCATCCGGTCGAGATCGCGGACGGCGATCGTGGCGTGGCCGAGCGTGAGCCGTGGAGGCGGAGTTCGGGGGGTCATGACTGAGAGCATCCCCAATATTGAGATCAATGTCAATATTGGGATTGCGCTACGATTCCCCCGATGTCCGGAGCAGTCGACGAGCCGACGAGAACGCGAGGCTTCAAGAAGAAGGCCCGGACGCGAGGGCGTCTGCTCGACGCGGCGGTCGAGGTCATCGCCGAGGTCGGCGAGTCGTTCAGCATCAGCGACGTGGTCGCTCGGGCGGAGGTCGCGAACGGCACCTTCTACAACTACTTCGTCGATCGAGATGCGCTGATCGACGCCGTGGTCCTCGAGGTGCTGTCTTCGTTCGCCGACGACAAGGCTCAGGAGGTGGTCGAGGACGATCCGGTGCTCCGGTTCGCGCTCATCACGGCATCGGCGCTCCAGTGGGCGGCGGCGGCGCCGGTGGAGATCCGGGCGCTGCTCCACCTCGACGCCGTCCAACGGGCGACGTTGGAGGAGGGGCCACTGGGCCACCTCCGCGCCGACCTCGCTGCGGGCGTCGCCACGGGGCGCTTCGAGGTCACCGACGAGGACGCCGCCCTCGACGTCGTGGTGGGGGCGTTGGTGATGGCGATGCGCCGGATCGTGGTTCGTGGCCGACACGGCGACCACGAACGAGGTGTCTTGGTCCACCTGCTGCGATCCCTCGGCGTCGCTGCGGCGGAGGCCCGCGCCATGGCGGGCGACGCCGTCGACGCAGCCCGGACGGTCGGTCCCGCTGGATCGGTGGACGGCGACTCCGGCGCCGGGGGACGGAAGGTCGGCCACAATCGGTGACATGACCACACCGACGTTCCGGATGGGTCGACTCGACCACGTCCACATCCGCGTCCCCGACCGGGCGGCCGCAGCAGCCTGGTATCAGGAGCACCTGGGGTTTGAACCGGTCGAGGCGTTCGACTTCTGGGCGACCGGGATCGAGGGTGGCCCGCTGCAGATCTCCGCCGATGGTGGGGCGACGACGCTCGCCTTGTTCCAGACCGGCGCGGGACACCCGATGATCGCGCAGCAGACCGGCGTCGCGTTCAGCGTCGACGCCGAGATGTTCCTGGCGTTCGCGCGGTCGCTGCCGGGAGCGATCGTGGGACCGAGCGGCGCTCCGCTCGCGGCGGACGACATCATCGACTTCGACCTGTGTTGGGCGTACGACCTCGCCGACCCGTGGGGCAATCAGTACGAACTCAACTGCTACGACTACGACCGGGTCCGCGACGAGTTGATCGACGCCGAGGGGATCGACCCGGTGCGCTACTGGCCGGTCGGACTCCACGAGCGACACGTGGCCGATTGACGCCGTCGTCCGGATGGATCGTCGCGGTCGAGATGGAGCGGGAAGCCGAAGCGGGCGAAGGCCTCGGTGTCGAGGAACGAGTGGACCGCCGAGATCCGTTCGCCGCGCAGTTCGAGCACCTGGAGCCCCCAGGGAGCATGGCCACCGTTCGGGTCGATGCGGTACTGGGCGAACGCGGGGCAGCCGTTGGCCCGGCCGGTGAGGAGTCGTGATCCCTCGCACTCCGCTCCGGGCCCGGTCCACCAGGTGAGGACGTCGTCGCGGCCCTGGAGCCACATGGCGTAGGGGGGCATGCTCTGGATCACGTCGTGGTGCATCAGTTGGGCGAGCGCCGAGACGTCGTACCGCTCGAACGCGTCCAGGTAGCGAGCAAGGAGTTGTTCCTGATCGACGGTCAGGGGACCGGTCGGTGCCTCGGCGGTCTCGGCCATGGTGGCGCGCGCCCGCTGGAGCGCACTGTTGACCGAGGGCACGGTCGCCTCGAGGAGTTCGGCGACCTCGGTCGCCGGCCACCGGAGCACATCGCAGAGCACGAGCGCCGCGCGCTGGCGCGCCGGGAGGCGCTGCAGGGTCGCGACGAACGCCAAGCGGATGGTTTCGCGGGTCGCGGCGACCTCGGCGGGGTCGCCGTCGAGGTCGAGGACGTCTTCGTCGGGAATCGGGGTGATCCAGGCATGCTCGGGGAGGACGTCGGAGAGATGGACCGGGTCCGGGGTCCGTACCGGCCCGAGGTCCATGGGGCGTGCCCGACGTTGCGGGCTCCGCCGCATGTCGATGCACACGTTGGTGGCGATGCGGAACAACCACGAGCGCACGCTGGCACGGCCCTCGAACCGGTCGGCGGCCTTCCAGGCCTTGACCATGGTCTCCTGCACGGCGTCCTCGGCCTCGGCCCCCGACCCGAGCATGCGGTAGCAGTAGCCGGTGAGCGCTCGCCGGTGGATCTCGAGGTGCTCGGGCGCGAGCTCGTCGAACGCCGTGGTCATCTGGGTCATGGTAGGTCCACTCCGGTCTGGTCGGGGGAGGAGGGGGCAGGGCTGAGCATCGTGTCGACTCCCGCCAGCGACAGGAGGGCCCGGAGGTCCTCGGACGCGCCTTCGATCCGCACGCGACAGCCGAGGCGGCGTGCCGCGAGCACGAGCCGACACAGGTCGTCGACGGCTTCGAGGCCTGGCGCCGACACGGTCCGGTCAGCCGTCGGCGGCGGCGCGGACGGCGGCGATGTCGATCTTGGACATGCCCAGCATGGCCTCGAACGCACGCCGTGCCCGTTCGGGGTCCGGGTCGGCCATCACGGCGGCGAGGTCGTCGGGGACGACCTGCCACGAGAACCCGTACCGGTCCTTGAGCCAGCCGCACTGGCCGGTCTGACCGTCGGCGGACAACGCCTCCCAGTAGTGGTCCACCTCGCGCTGGTCCGTGCAGTCGATGAGCAGGGAGACAGCCTCGGAGAACGTGAACATCGGCCCGCCGTTGATCGCCGTGAACGGTTGTCCGTCGAGGGTGAAGTCGACGGTCACCACCGTGCCCGGCTCGCCCGGCCCGGCCTCGGTGTAGTGCGCCACCCGGGTGATCCCGGAGTTCGGGAAGATCGAGCAGTAGTACTCGGCGGCTTCCATGGCCTCGGTGTCGAACCAGAGATTGGTGATGAATCGGGGCATCAGGCCTCCTCGAACGACGGCATCGGTGGGACCTCGCCGGGTCGATAGGTGCAGACGAGCACGCCGCTGTCGGACTGTTGGACCGAGACGAGGTCGAGGGCGCGCATCTGGCCGTCGGCAGGGAAGATGGTCTTGCCGCCACCGAGCAGGACGGGTTCGATCATCAACAGCAACTCGTCGACGAGACCGGCCTGGAGCAGCGGCGTGGTCAGCTGGCTCGACCCCATCACCGACAGCGTCCCTCCGGGTGTCGCCTTGAGTCGGGCGACTGCGGTCATCGGATCGCCGGTGAGGAGGTGGGAGTTCTCCCACGTGAGGTCGTCCTCGCCCAACGTGGCCGACACGACGTACTTGGGGAAGGCGTTCATCCGGTCGGCGAACGGGTCGGTTCCGGCCCGCTCGGGCCACGCGGCAGCCATCGTCTGCCAGGTCCGGCGCCCGAAGAGCAGGGCCTCGGTGTCGGTCATCGCCGCGTCGATGGCACCGCCCATGACCTCGGGATCGAACCAGGGCATCGACCATCCGCCGTGGGCGAAGCCGCCGTCGCGGTCTTCATCGGGACCTCCTGGGGCCTGGACGACACCGTCGAGGCTCACGAACTGGGAGACGACGAGTCGCATCAGGCGACCTCCTCGGCTTCGACGTTGATCATCCAGTTCACGCCGAAGCGGTCACGGCAGGTCCCGAACAGCGGCGACCAGAACGAGGCGTCGAGGGGCATGCCGATCTCGCCGCCCTCGGCCAGCGCCGCGAACATGCGCCGAGCCTCGTCGGCATCCGTCGTCGTGATGTTGATCGACATGCCGGTCATGCCCGTGCCGTCGCCGGTCGGGTCGTCCGACGCCAGGAGCACCTCGCCGTCGGGCAGCACGAGAGCGGCGTGCATCACGTAGCCCTCCGGTGCCTCGAAGGGCATCTGCTCGCGGTCCTCTGCCGGGATGCTGTCGATGCCGAGAAGGTCGAGGTCACCGCCGAAGATCTCCTGGTAGCGGGTCATCGCCTCCCGGGCGGTGTCGGTGAAGAACAGATAGGGCTGCAAGGACACGGAATTCTCCGTCGGTCGGGGTGGGTACGAGAACAGAGACGAGGCACGACCCTCGAACTCATCGGTCACCGACCACAATGTCGGATGGTGCGATCCGACGAGCACGATCGTGCAGAATGCAGGGATGCCTCTGACGACTGGTGCTCCGCATGTCCGGTGACGCGTCGATGCGCGCGTACGCCGCCACCTTGCCGGTGCCGGAGTTCGAGACCACCGCGTTCACGCCACTCGACAAGCCACTGTCGGAGGCCCGGGTCGCGATCGTGACCTCGGCCGCCCTCCACCGCATGGACCAGGAGCGGTACTCGCAGGGTGACACGGGCTTCCGTGCGCTCGATCGCCGGGACCGCGACCTGGTGCTGGGTCATTGGAGCCCCAACTTCGACCACACCGGGTTCCAACTCGACCTCAACGTGGTCTACCCGATCGACCGCCTCGAGGAACTCGCCGCCGCCGGGGTCATCGGTTCCGTGGCGCCACGGCACTTCGCCTTCGCCGGGAACCAACCCGACACCGTGAGCGAGATCCGTCTCGACACCGGCCCGGCCTGCGCCGCCGAACTCGCCGCCGACGCCGTCGACGTGGTGCTGCTCACCCCGGTCTGACCGCTCTGCACGCGTACCGTGAGTACGCTCGCCCATGTCTTCGAAGCCGCCGGCCTGACGACGATCGTCCTCGCCTCGATGCGCGAAGTGGCGGTCAAGATGCACCCGCCGAGGACGCTCTACTGCGAGTTCCCCCTCGGGCGTCCGCTCGGGAAACCCGGCGACGCAGAGTTCCAGCGCGACGTGATCCAACGGGGACTCGCACTGCTCGACGCCACCGAGCCGGTGCTCGAGACGCATCCGGTGACGCTCGAGTCGGACGAGACGCCGATGGCCTGTGCCATCCCACCGCGTTTCGACCCCGACCTCCCTCGTGCCGTCGACGAGGCCCACGGGCTGCGGGCCGCGTACGACCGAGCGGTTGCCGCGCACGGTGCCACCGCAGTCGGTCGCGCCATCGACGCGGACACGGTTCCCGCCGCCCTCGACGCCCTCCACCAGTGGGGCAACGGCGCAGCCTGGAAGGACGTGCCGCTCCCCGGCAAGAACACGGTCGCGGTCGTCCACGACATCCGCGCCTACTACGAGGAGGCGGGTCTCGAGTTGGTCGATGGTCCCGTGCCTGGTGGCCGAGCCGCCGAGGCGTGGTTCTACGAG
>JBFIHN010000057.1:0-12412 GCA_041601775.1 Acidimicrobiales bacterium | reverse complement strand
GCGACCACGCGGTCCACGCGGACGATCGTGCTGAGCCTGGTCGGTTCCGTCACGGCGATGTCGATCGCCAACACCTTGACGATCGCACTCACCCGCTGACGGGACGGGTCATCCCGCGGCGGCGGTGACCATCGTGAGCAGGTGGTCGGCACCGTCGGCGAGGGTCGTGGCGCCGACCGACGGGCCGAGGTCGTCGAGCGCGGACTTCGCTTCGGCGACGTAGTCCTCGGCACGAGCGATCGTCGCGGCGACGCCGCCGGACGCGATCACCAGATCGCGAGCCCGGTCACGGGTCAGTCCCTCGATCGGCGTTCCCAGCAACGATCGGAGTTCGTCGCCGACGTCGGTCGTGAGCGCATGCAGGACCGGCAGGTTGTAGACACCCTCGGTGATGTCGTGGCCGGCTGGCTTGCCCAGCTCCTCCTCGGTCGACACCAGGTCGAGCACGTCGTCGACCAGCTGGAATGCCATGCCGAACGAGGAGCCGTACGCCGTGAGCGCGTCGACGTGACTGCGGGGGAGGCCGCCGACGATCGCGCCGATGCGACAGGCGGTGGCATAGAGCGAGGCGGTCTTGCCGTCGATCGCACCGAAGTACGCGTCCTCGGTCCGGTCGGTCTGATAGGCGAAACGCAGCTCGAGGATCTCGCCCTCGCACAGGCGCCCGATCGTCTGGGCCAACAACTCGGCCACCTCGGTGCCGAGGCGGGCAGCGATCTCGGAGGCCTTCGCCAGGAGGAAGTCACCGGCGAGGATGGCGGTGAGGTTGTTCCAGCGGACGTTGACCGACTCGACGCCCCTGCGGCTGTCGGCCTCGTCGATCACGTCGTCGTGGTAGAGCGAACCCACCTGGACCAACTCGACTGCCACGCCGCCGTCGATGACCTCGAGCGTGACGCCGGTTCCCCCGGTGTCGACGCCGGTCGATGCGGCCAACACGCCGAGCATCGGCCGCAGTCGCTTCCCGCCGGCCCGGATGAGATGGGTCGTCATCTCGGTCAGATGTGCATCGTCGGTGGTGACGCTGGCGAGGAGCCGCTCGTCGATCGTCGCGAGATGCATTCCGGCATCGGGGAACGACAGCAGCGGGTTCGCCATGCGGCGAGGCTATCGGCGGCGCCCCCGGAAACGAGAGCGAGCCGCCCGACTCACGACCCTGGTCGTTCGGTGCCGTCGGGGCGATGCACCATCTCCGGGGTGATGGCGTCGGCGGTGTAGCGGACGGTCGCGTTCCAGAGGAGCCAGTTGTCGACCCCGAGGTCGCTGGCTGCCTGGATCTGTGCCCGGACCTCTTCCGGGCCGTAGGGGACGCCGATCGAGAAGTCCTGGACCCACAGGTTGAAGGCGACACCGGAGCCCGCCGCCTTGCGCTGGAAGTCCGACAAGGACTTCTCGACGATGTCGTAGGGCTGGGCGTTGGGGTGGTCGACCCGGTACTCGCCGCGGACCCAGTGCGACGGGTAGAGCATCGGTGCGATGTAGTCGACGTTGCGGGCGATGCCGGGGACGGGCTGGCCGATGGCGTCAGGGTTGCGGGCCGCGATGCCGAAGAGCGATGCCCCCTGGTAGACGCAACGATCGCGGACCAGCCGCCCGGACTCGGCCAGGAACGAGACGACGTTGTCGTTGACCGCGGCCTTCTCGGCTTCGGGCGACGGGTCCGCCACCTGCATGCCCGGGAAGACCATCCCCTCGATGTCGCCCTCGGGGCGGCGGACGTAGTCCCAGAGGATCTCGTCGACCCCGCGGTCGATCGCTTCCTCGGCCAGGTCGATGTTGTACTTGCGGACGTCGGCATTGGCCACGTTGGTGAAGCCCCCGTACTTCGAGAGGGCCGCGCCGTCGTTGTCCTGGATGACGTAGCTCATCCGTCCGTTGGCCTCGGCCCAGGCCGCCAGAGGGCCGTCGCGGAAGGCGACGATCCGGCCGATCACCCGCACGCCCTTCGCGTGCAGGAGATCGATGGCGTCCCGGAGCACGTACTCCTGGCGCACGGCGCCGATCTCGTGGGCCAGATCGACATCGGTGTCGTAGCCGACGATCCCGCCCTCGTCCTTGATGTCGAGCTCGACCGCGGAGACCTTGCCGGCGTCGACGAGGGCGAGCACGTGGTCGCGCAGCGGGTCGTACCCCCAGGCGGCAGCGGTGACGTGGATGCCCTGGGTGGAGGGGTACTCGACCGGGATCACGATCTCGGCCGCAGCCTTGTTGCCCGCCTGGTCCTCGGCCGTGAGGAGGACGGGGCCGAGCGGTGCCTGGTCGAACTCGAGGGTGAACGCCCCGTTCTCGTCGACCTCGGCGTCCTCGCCGTCGATCTGGAAGCTGGCGAGTCCGGTCTCGATGTGGCCGGTGACCGAGACGGGCGTGCAGATGGGGGCCGCGGGCTGCGGGGACACGACGTCGATGAACGGCGGGGTGGCGTCGACGGCGAAGGTCCAGGTGAACTTGGCGTCGTCGAGCAGCGGTCGGCCGATCGACATCGCGAGCACATGGACGCCCTCCTCCAGCGGCTCGGGGTCCCAGGTGATGCCGGTTTCGGACACCTCGTGGGTCTCGTCGTCGAGTTCGATGCCGTCGAAGAAGAGCGTCGGGGTCACCCCCGCCTCGAGATCGAGTTGCTCGATGTCGATCTCGACATGGAGGTCCGCCGCTTCTGCGAGGGTCAGCTGGGCCTGGTCCTCGAGGCCGCTGATGTCGACGTCGACGCGGGTCGCGTCCCAGAACTTCTGCCACACGAAGAAGCCGAGGACGGCGAAGCCCAAGGCGATCAGCAGCGTCGACCAGGGGATCGAACGAGGCTGGCGGCGCGGGCTCCAGGCCTTGGGCCCGCTGCTGCGACGCCGGAATGCCCGCCGCGGCTCGGGGCGGCGCCCGCGCCGGGGGTCGCCGATGAGCGGCGGACGGAACTGGGGTCCGCCCGTGGGGCTGGAGCGGCGGCCCGAGCGTCCGGAGGATCCGGCGCCTGGGATGCCCCGCAGGTGGTTGGGGTGGTCGGAGGCCATCGGGATCGGGAGCGCTCGGGGTCTACGCGTGACGACCCGGAGTGCCGTAGGAGGCTATCGGTGCCCTGTCGGACATTCCATGCAGGGCAGTCGGCTCCCGGTGATGAACGTCCCCGGGGCAGGGATACACTCGTCCCACGGAGCCCCCGTCAGAACCAGCTCCCGAGAAATCGGGTGGGAGGCAGAGTCTTGTTCGAACGCTTCACCGATCGTGCCCGCCGAGTCGTCGTACTCGCGCAGGAAGAGGCGCGGTTGCTCAACCACAACTACATCGGGACCGAGCACATCCTGCTCGGCCTGATCCACGAAGGGGAGGGCGTCGCAGCGAAGGCCCTCGAATCGTTGGGCATCAGCCTCGAGGCTGTGCGCAGCCAGGTCGAGGAGATCATCGGTCAAGGCGGATCGTCCCCCTCGGGGCACATCCCCTTCACCCCGCGAGCCAAGAAGGTCCTCGAGCTGAGCCTGCGCGAAGCGCTCCAGCTCGGCCACAACTACATCGGGACCGAGCACATCCTGCTCGGCCTGATCCGCGAGGGCGAGGGCGTGGCCGCCCAGGTCCTCGTCAAGCTCGGCGCCGACCTGTCCCGGGTCCGCCAGCAGGTCATCCAGCTCCTCTCCGGCTACCAGGGTTCCGGCACGGCCGGTCCCGGCGGTGGCAGCGGACGGGGCGAGAAGGCAGGAGCCGCCGCCGGTTCGACCAGCGGTGACACGCCGTCGGGTTCCCTCGTGCTCGACCAGTTCGGCCGCAACCTGACCCAGCTCGCTCGCGACAAGGAGGTCGACCCGGTCATCGGTCGCTCCCGGGAGATCGAGCGTGTGATGCAGGTGCTCAGCCGCCGCACCAAGAACAACCCCGTCCTGGTGGGCGAGCCCGGCGTCGGCAAGACCGCCATCGTCGAGGGCCTGGCCCAGAAGATCGTGGCCGACGACGTGCCCGAGACGCTGCACAACAAGCAGCTCTACACGCTCGACCTCGGTGCTCTCGTCGCCGGCTCGCGCTACCGCGGTGACTTCGAGGAGCGCCTCAAGAAGGTGCTCAAGGAGATCCGCACCCGCGGCGACATCATCCTCTTCATCGACGAGCTCCACACCCTGGTCGGGGCCGGCGCCGCCGAGGGCGCGATCGACGCCGCCAGCATCCTCAAGCCGATGCTGGCCCGCGGCGAGCTCCAGACCATCGGTGCCACCACACTCGACGAGTACCGCAAGCACCTCGAGAAGGACGCGGCGCTCGAGCGCCGCTTCCAGAAGATCGTGGTCGAGGAACCCTCCGTGGCCCACACCATCGAGATCCTCAAGGGCTTGCGCGACCGCTACGAGCAGCACCACCGGGTCACGATCACCGATCAGGCACTGGTGGCCGCGGCCAACCTGGCCGACCGCTACATCTCCGACCGGCACCTCCCGGACAAGGCCATCGACCTCATCGACGAGGCCGGTTCTCGTCTGCGCATCAAGCGGATGCAGACCCCGCCCGACTACAAGGAGCTCGAGAACGAGCTCGCCGGCGTGGTCGAGCAGAAGAAGGCGGCCGTCGAGTCCCAGGACTTCGAAGAGGCCGGTCGTCTGCGCGACAAGGAGAAGGAACTCCTCGGCCAGAAGGAGGCGAAGGAGGTCGAGATCAAGGACTCCGGCGTCGATCTCTTCGACGAGGTCGACGAGGAAGCGGTCGCCGAGGTGCTCTCGGTGTGGACCGGGATCCCCGTCTACAAGCTCACCGAGGAGGAGACCCAGAAGCTCCTCAACATGGAAGACGAGCTCCACAAGCGGGTCATCGGCCAGGAGGACGCCATCAAGGCCGTCAGCCAGGCGATCCGCCGCACCCGCGCCGGGCTCAAGGACCCGAAGCGCCCGAGCGGTTCGTTCATCTTCCTGGGCCCGTCCGGTGTCGGCAAGACCGAGCTCGCCCGCACGCTGGCCGAGTTCCTCTTCGGCGACGAGTCGGCGATGATCAGCCTCGACATGTCCGAGTACATGGAGAAGCACACGGTCTCGCGGCTGGTCGGTTCGCCCCCCGGCTACGTCGGCTACGAAGAAGGTGGCCAGCTCACCGAAGCCGTGCGGCGCAAGCCGTTCTCGGTCGTGCTCTTCGACGAGGTCGAGAAGGCCCACGTCGACGTGTTCAACACCATGTTGCAGATCCTCGAAGAGGGTCGCCTGACCGATGCGCAGGGTCGCTCGGTCGACTTCCGCAACACGGTGCTGATCATGACCTCCAACCTCGGAACCGCCGACCTGCGCAAGCAGTCGGTCGGTTTCGGCAAGGCCGACGAGGCCGTCTCCTACGAGAAGATGAAGGAGAAGGTCCACGACGCCCTGAAGGAGCACTTCCGGCCCGAGTTCCTGAACCGCATCGACGAGACGATCGTCTTCCACGAGCTGTCCAAGGACGAGGTCATCCAGATCGTCGACAACTTCGTCGCCAAGCTGGCCATCCAGATGGAGGGCCAGGGCATGGGCATCGTGCTCACGCAGGCCGCGAAGCTCTACGTCGCCGACAAGGGGTACGACCCCACGCTCGGCGCCCGGCCGCTGCGTCGTGCCATCCAGCGTTTCGTCGAGGACCCGCTCTCGGAGAAGCTCCTCTACAAGGAGTTCCGCGCCGGCGAGATCGTCACCGTCGACGTCGAACACGACCCCGAGACCGACCAGGACGTCATCGTCTTCCGCTCCGAGGAGGGTTTCGAGCCCCCCACGGTCGAGGAGCTCGAAGCCGCCGCCGACGCGTGACGCCGGCCTGACGCCGTCTAGTTGTCGAGGGGCTAGTTGTCGAGGGGGCCGTCCAACGGTCCGAACTCGAGTTCCAGTTCACCGTCGAGACGGTCGTCGTCGGCCTGCTCTTCGGCGACGGCTTCGTCCTTGGGGGGCTTGCCCTCGATCAGTTCGCCGATGACGTTGCCGACGGCGACGACGGCGCGCGCCCCCGCCGAGGGCGGCCCGGGCCGGATGCCGATGCTGGCGGAGAGCTTCTTGGGGGCGATCTCGCGGTACGAGTCGATCACCAGTTCGGCGATCTCGCGCCAGTCGGTGTCGGGGCCGACGTGGATGCCGATCCAGCCCTTCGAACCCACGTACTTGGGCAGGAAGAACGGCGCTCCTTCGGCGAGGAGGCTCTCCTGCTCGCCGGGCGCTGCCTTCATGGTGATCTGGGGTCGGCCGTCCTCGTCGACGCCGTAGCTCACGAAGATCTTGTCGCGCACCCGGAAGGTCGGATGCCCCCACGTCTCGCGTTCGGTCGCTTCGGGAAAGCCCAGGGCGATGTCACGGATCGCCTGGGCGGGGTCGACGGCCATCCGTCCATGATCACATGCCTAGAGTGCCCGTCGTGTACCAGCGCATCATCGTGGGGACCGACGGATCGAAGACTGCGGCCAAGGCCGTGCAACGCGCGGTCGACATCGCCGAGTCGTCGGGGGCGTCGTTGACGATCCTGACCGCGGCCAAGCCGTCGAAGGGACAGGCCGTGGTCGACGCGGCCAAGGCCGCACACGCCGCCTCGTCGGCGACGATCGACACGCTCGTGGTCGACGCCGACCCCGTCTCGGCGATCATCGAGACCGCGAAGACCGGTGGGTACGACCTGATGGTCGTGGGGAACAAGGGGATGACCGGTGTGCGGCGCTTCCTCGAGATCGGGGCGGTGCCCAACAAGCTCTCGCACCACCTGCCCACGAGCATGCTCGTCGTCCGGACGACCTGAGTGCCGCGGGCGTTGCGGGCGTTGGTCACGGCCATCGCCCTCGTGGCGGCCCTGGCCGGCTGCGAACTCCGGACCGAGATCACCATCGACGTCGGTGCCGACGGCGCCGGCACGGTCCAGGTCGGCGCGGGTGTCGATGACGACGCGCTCGAACGCCGCCCGGACCTGCTCGACGACCTGGCGCTCGACGACCTGCTCGCCACCGGCTGGACCGCCACCGAGCCGGCCAAGGAAGCCGACGGCCTGACCTGGGTGCGGCTGACGCACGAGTTCGCCCGACCCGAGGACGTCGGCCCGCTCGTGGACCAGATCGCCGGGGAACGGGGTCCGTTCCGGGACTTCTCGGTGGTCCGCGACGACGGCTTCGCCGACACCACCTACACCTTCTCCGGCGTCGTGGACTTCTCCTCCGGTGTCTCCGGCCTGACCGACGATCCCGAGTTGGCGGAGGCGTTGGCGGCCGACCCGTCCGCGCTCATCGAAGACGAGATCGGCCAGGCCATCGACGAGGTCCTCCAGGTCCGTGTCGGCGTGCGGCTCCCCGGTGACGTCGAGTCGAATGCCCCCACGCAGGCATCGAACGGTGCGTTGTGGCGGCCCTCGGTGCTGGAACGTGACGCCGTCGACCTCCGTGCGACCGGCACGCTCCAACGCACCGAGCGCTACGTCTGGCTCGCGGTGGCGGCGGCTGCCGGGTTCGCCCTGCTGTTGTTCCTCGCCGTTCGCCTCGCGGCGTGGCGTCGCGGCCGGGTCCGGGAGCCCGTCGTCGAGGGCTGAGCGAGTTCTCGTCACCCCCCGTGCGCACAATGCCGGGGTGGCCACCTCCAAGTCCAAGTCCAAGTCCCGAACCGAGTTCCGGTGCGGCGCGTGCGGCGCCGGTACGCCGGTGTGGGCCGGGCGGTGCCCCGGTTGCGACGAGTGGAACACCCTGGTCGAGGAGACGCGCACCGTGTCACGCGTTCCGGCGGCCACCCGCACACCGGCCCGCCCCATCGGCGACGTCGCCGACCGCGACGTGCGCCCGTCGCCCACCGGTGTGCGCGAACTCGACCGGGTCCTCTCCGGGGGGCTGGTGCGGGGATCGGTCACGCTCGTGGGCGGCGAGCCCGGCATCGGCAAGTCGACCCTGCTCCTCCAGGCGGTGGCCGGGGCGGCGCGCGGCGGTGCCCGGACGCTCTACATCACGGCCGAGGAGTCGGCCGCCCAGGTCCGCGGACGCGCCGACCGACTCGGGGCCACGCCCGATGACCTGTGGCTCGCCTCCGAGACCGACCTCGGTTCGATCGTGGGGCATCTCGACGACGTCGAGCCGACGCTGGTGGTCATCGACTCGATCCAGACCGTGCACGACCCCACGCTCTCGTCCGCTCCGGGTTCGGTGGGACAGGTGCGGGCCTGTGCCCACCGGCTGGTGGAGGACGCCCGTGCCCGCGGCGTGGCCGTCGTCCTCGTCGGCCACGTCACCAAGGACGGCGGGCTGGCCGGCCCACGGGTGCTCGAGCACCTGGTCGACACGGTGCTGTCGTTCGAAGGCGACCGCCACCATGCACTGCGATTGCTGCGGGCCGTCAAGCACCGTCACGGTGGCACCGGCGAACTCGGGGTGTTCGAGATGACGACCTCCGGGCTGGTGGGCGTCGACGATCCCAGCGCCCTGTTCCTGTCCGACCGCCGGCCCGGTGCCGCCGGATCGGTCGTGGTGCCCGTGCTCGACGGCGGCCGGCCGCTCCTCGTCGAGGTGCAGGCGTTGTTGGCCGACTCGCCCCTCCCGTCCCCACGACGACAGACACAAGGGCTCGACGGAGGGCGCCTCGGCATGCTGCTCGCCGTCCTCGAACAACGCGCCGGCATCTCCGTCGCCGGAACCGACGTCTGGGTGACGGTGGCCGGTGGCGTCAAGACCGTCGAGCCCGCCGTCGACCTCGCCGTCGCCTTGGCCGTCACCTCGGCGGCGACCGGGCGTGGGCTCCCCGCCGATCTGGTGGTGTGCGGCGAGATCGGGCTGGCGGGCGAGCTCCGCCAGGTCGGTCACCTCGACCGGCGCATGGCCGAAGCGTCGCGGCTCGGCTTCGGCACGGTGCTGGTGCCCGAACGGGCACCGGCGCCGCCCGACGGGTGCGAGGCGATCCGGGCCACCGACCTCCGCGGCGCCATCGCCGCCGCCGGACTGCTTCGTGAACCGCCGGTTCGGCTTGCCTCGCCCGGGTAGAATGGCCGGGTGGCGCCCAGAACCTCCCCCGAAATGCTCGCGGCCTTGACGTTCGTGGCACCGGGTGCCCCGTTGCGTGAGGGCCTCGACCGGATCCTCCAGTCCAAGATGGGTGCCCTGATCGTGGTCGGCGACGGACCCGAGGTGCTCAACATCTGCTCGGGCGGGTTCCTGCTCGACGCCGCCTTCAGCCCGCAGCGCCTCTCCGAGTTGGCCAAGACCGACGGTGCCATCATCCTCGCTCCGGACGCGACCCGCATCGCCCGGGCCAACGTGCATCTCGTGCCCAACCCCAACGTCCCCACGTCCGAGACCGGGACCCGTCACCGCACGGCCGAGCGGGTTGCCCGATCGATCGACGTGATCGTCGTGTCGGTGTCCGAGGACCAGCAGGTCATCTCGGTCTACGTGGGCGACGAGAAGCACCCGTTGCAGCCGATCCCGATCCTGCTGAGCCGGGCCAACCAGGCGCTGCAGACGCTCGAGCGCTACCGCATGCGCCTCGACGAGACCGCGGCTTCGCTGTCGGCGCTCGAGGTCGAGGACCTCGTCACCGTGCGCGACGTCGTCACCGTGCTGCAGCGCACCGAGATGGTGAGCCGCATCGCCGAGGAGCTGGCCACCGACATCGTCGAGCTCGGTACCGACGGTCGACTCATCAAGCTCCAGCTCGACGAGCTGCTCGGAGGCGTCGAGGACGACCGCACCATGGTCCTCAAGGACTACTTCCACGAGGAGAGCTCGTGGCACCTCGACGAGGCGCTCGACGCGCTCGCCGAACTGGGGACCGAAGACCTGCTCGACCTGCGGGCCGTCGGTTCGATGTTGCACCTCCCGGGTGGCATGGACCTCGATGCGTCCGTCCAGCCCCGCGGCTACCGCCTGCTGTCGCGTATCCCGCGCCTGCCCGACACCATCATCGATTCGATCGTCGACCGGTTCGGGTCCCTGCAGAAGATCATGCGGGCCACGATCGACGACCTCGACGACGTCGAGGGCGTGGGGGAGACCCGGGCCCGGGCGATCAAGGACGGGTTGTCGCGCCTGGCCGAGTCGTCCATCCTGGACCGCTATGCCTGAAGAGATCACCCTGCCGTCGGGCACACCCGCCTACTCGGCGGTGCCGGCCGACGGTCGAGTTCCCACCCGAGGCGTGGTCGTGGCCCCCGACATCGGCGGCCTGCGACCCCTGTTCGCGTCCCTGTGCCAGGACCTGGCCGACGAACACGGTTGGGCGGTCTGCATGCCCGAACCGTGGCCCGGTCGGGAGGACCTCCAACTCGAGGACCGGATGGCCGCCGTCGGTGGTCTCGACGACCGGGACCTGCTCGGCGACCTCACGGCCGCAGCCGACGTGGCCGCAGCACCGCTGCCCGAGGGCGCTCCCATCGCGGTGATGGGCTTCTGCATGGGCGGCATGTACGCGCTCAAGGCCGCGGCCACCGGCCGGTTCGACCGGGTGGCCTCGTTCTACGGGATGATCCGCCTCCCCGAGCAGTGGCAGGGCGAGGGGCAGGGTGCACCGCTCGACGCGGTCACGGCCGAGGGCGCCGCCCCCGTGCTCGCCGTCATCGGCACCAGCGATCCGTGGACGCCCGCGGCCGACGTCGACGCGCTCGAGGCGACGGGTGCCGAGGTGATCCGGTACGCCGGTGCCGACCACGGCTTCGTGCACGATCCGAGCCGACCAGCGCACCGTGCCGACTACGCCGCCGATGCGTGGCGGCGGGTGGTCACGTGGCTCGACGGGTGAGCTGCTCGCGATCGGTGATCTGGTAGCGGCGGTCACGCTGATCGAGCCAGCCGAGCTTCACGAAGCTGGCGATGGCCTTGTTGACCCGCTCCCGTGAGGCGCCGACCATGCCGGCGAGTTCCTCCTGCGTCACCGGCAGGACGAACTCGTCCTCGTCACCGGCGAGCTCGAGCAGACGCTTGGCGGTCCGGCCGGTGACGTCGAGGAACACCGAGTCGGCCAGTGCGGAGTCGGTCGACCGCAGCCGGTTGGAGAGCATGGCGACGACACTCCAGAGCAGCTGGGGTCGGGCCTCGTACAACGCCCGGACCGGCGCATAGTCGATGATCGTGACCGACGACGGCTCGAGGGCCCGCGCCTCGGCGGATCGCCCCAGGCCGTCGAAGAGCGGCATCTCGCCGAAGAGGTCCCCGCGTTCCATGAGCGCGATGACCGATTCGCGTCCGTCGATGGAGCGCTGGGTCATGGCGATGCGGCCGTCGTCGACGACGAACACCTCGTTCGAGTCGTCGTCCTCGGCGAAGAGCACGTCACCTCGTCGCAGCTCGCGCACCGTGGCCGAATCGACGATGCTGTCGAGCTCGGCGTCGGTGAGGTCCTTGAAGAGGTCGGACTCTGCGAGCAGTTCCCTGTCGGCCACGCCAGGAATCTAGGCGACCGGTCGCCTCCGACGTGTCTGTGGTCACCGCGGAGGGTGGTGGAAACGTCTCCGGTGCCTACGCTCGTCGCCGTGCCGGACCCCGACGCTGCCCCGACGCAGGACCCGATCTGGGTCGTCATCGTCGCGGGCGGAGGCGGATCGCGCTTCGGCGGGGCCAAGCAGTTCGTCGAGATCGCCGGTCGCCGGGTGCTCGACTGGTCCATCGCTGCCGCCCGATCGGTCGCCGACGGCGTCGTGGTCGTGGTGCCCGCGCCGGTCAGTGCGACCCGCGTGGACGCCGACGCCGTGGTCGAGGGCGGCCCGACCCGCGCGGCCTCCGTGCGGAACGGCCTGGCCGCGGTCCCGGACGCCGCCTCGGTCGTGCTGGTGCACGACGCCGCCCGTCCCGCAGCCACACCCGCCCTCTTCCGGTCGGTCGTGGCAGCCGTCGGTGCGGGCGCCGTCGGTGTGGTGCCGGGCATACCCGTGACCGACTCGCTCCGAGAACGATCGGGCCGAGCAGTCGACCGGGAGACGCTCGTGGCCGTGCAGACCCCGCAGGGATTCCGTGCGGACGTGCTGCGGTCGGCGCACGCCTCGGGACTCGACGCGTCGGACGACGCCACGTTGGTCGAACGCGACGGTGGCACCATCGTGGTCGTGGACGGAGAGATCGGCAACGTCAAGCTCACCCATCCGGACGACCTCGTGCTGCTCGAGCGGACGCTGCGCGAGCGGGCGACGTCATGACGGGTCGCGTGGGCATGGGGTTCGACATCCACCCGGTCAGCGACGACGTCGATCGGCCGATGGTGCTCGGCGGCATCC
Source organism: Acidimicrobiales bacterium (assembly GCA_041601775.1). GTDB lineage: Bacteria > Actinomycetota > Acidimicrobiia > Acidimicrobiales > Salinilacustritrichaceae > Salinilacustrithrix. The sequence continues at coordinate 280 of JBFIHN010000057.1, read as the reverse complement.
ACTTCGACGGCCCCGGCCTCGTCGGTCACTCCGACAGCGACGTCATCGCCCACGCCTGTGCCGACGCGCTCCTCGGCGCTGCCGGGATGGGCGACATCGGGTCGCATTTCCCCGACACCGATCCCGCGCTCGCCGGTGCCGACAGCATCGAGTTGCTGCGTACCATCGGCGACGAGGTCCGGGCCGCCGGATGGCGTCTCGCCAACATCGACTGTGCGGTCGTGTGCGACCGACCCAAGATCGCACCGCACCGCGAGGCGATGCAGGAACGACTGTCGGC